>NZ_KV827241.1:111195-129859 GCF_001836075.1 Staphylococcus sp. HMSC035D11 | reverse complement strand
AAATTATAGAAATCACTAAGACTGCAATTATTGTAGGAACTGGCTCTTTGGATGCTATTGCATTAACAGATATTCAATTATCTGGGAAAAAACGAATGCTTGCTGCTCAATATTTAAGTGGTGTACAAGATTCATTAGTGGGGACTAAATTAGTATGACACAATCAGTAAGAGACCTTGCATTTCATACCATTCAAGATATTTTAAACGATAATGCTTATAGCAATTTAAAAATTAACGAAGTCATTAACCAATATAATATTGCAACTGTCGATAAAGCATTGTTTACAGAATTAGTTTATGGAACAATAAAGCGTAAAATGACTTTAGATTTTTATTTAAAACCCTTTGTTAAGACTAGAATTAAAGGTTGGGTACGTCAATTATTATGGATGAGTTTATATCAATATGTCTTCCTAGATAAAATACCTAATCATGCAATTATAAATGAAGCAGTTAATATTGCTAAACGTCGTGGTGGCCAGCACAATGGGAACATCGTTAATGCTATACTTCGTCACATATTTAAAAGTGACTTACCGACATTGGAAACAATTAAGAATGAAAAGCAACGTATGACGATTGAATATAGTATACCAAGATGGATTATTGAGCATTGGATTACACATTACGGAATAGAAACGACACATAAGATTGCAAAATCATTTCTAGTACAATCTGCAAGTACAGTAAGAGTGAATACAAGTCGTACGGATGTTGAAACAATAAGTAAGGAGCTTTTACAAGAAGGCTATCATGTGGATATCGATCAACTCATTCCATATTGTTTACACCTTACAGGTAAACCAGTGATTGAATCTCGAGCTTTTAAAGATGGACTTATTTCCATCCAGGATAAAAGTTCAATGTTAGTAGGATATTTAATGGATGTTCAAAAAGACGATACCATACTAGATGCATGCAGTGCTCCTGGCGGTAAGGCTTGTCATATGGCAGAATTACTAGCATCCACAGGCCATGTAGATGCTACAGATATTCATAAGCATAAAATTGGTTTAATTAAAGAAAATATCAAAAAGTTAAAATTAAAGAATGTGTCCACTTTCGACCATGATGCAACACAACCATATTCAGAACTATATGACAAAATTTTAGTAGATGCACCTTGTAGTGGATTAGGTGTATTAAGACATAAGCCTGAAATTAAATATGTACAATCTAAGGATAGTATTAATGATCTTGTAGAAATTCAATTAAGTATATTAGATAATGTTAAACATAACTTGAAACCAGGCGGTTCACTTATTTATTCAACTTGCACAATTGAACAAATGGAAAATGAAAATGTAATTTATACATTTTTAAAAGAAAATAAAGATTTTGAATTTGAATTGATGACGCATCCTGTTACTGGTGAAAAAGTAAAAACACTACAAATTTTGCCACAAGACTTTAATTCAGATGGCTTTTTCATTACTAAAATAAAAAGAAAGGAAAGTTAAGATGATAACTGCTGAAAAAAAGAAAAAAAATAAATTCTTACCAAATTTTGAAAAACAATCAATATATTCGTTAAGATATGATGAAATGCAAAATTGGTTAATTGAGCACGGACAACAAAAATTTAGAGCTAAACAAATTTTTGAATGGTTATATCAAAAGCGTGTAGACACTATTGATGAGATGACTAATTTATCTAAAGACTTAAGACAATTGTTAAAAGATAACTTTGTTATGACAACGTTAACTACCGTAGTTAAACAAGAAAGTAAAGATGGAACAATTAAGTTTTTATTCGAATTACAAGATGGTTATACCATTGAAACGGTATTAATGAGACACGATTACGGTAATTCTGTATGTGTAACGACTCAAGTTGGCTGTCGAATTGGTTGTACATTTTGTGCTTCAACTTTAGGTGGTTTAAAGCGTAACTTAGAGGCTGGCGAGATTGTATCTCAAGTACTCACAGTTCAAAAAGCACTTGATGCTACTAATGAACGTGTATCACAAATTGTTATTATGGGAATTGGTGAACCCTTCGAAAATTATGATGAAATGATGGACTTTTTAAAAATAGTCAATGATGATAATAGTTTAAACATTGGGGCGCGACATATTACAGTATCAACGTCAGGAATTATCCCACGTATTTATGACTTTGCTGATGAACAAATTCAAATTAATTTTGCAGTAAGTTTACATGCTGCTAAAGATGAAATTCGTTCAAAATTAATGCCAATTAATAGAGCGTATAATGTTGAAAAATTAATGGAAGCAATCAAATATTATCAAGAAAAAACGAATCGTCGAATTACATTTGAATATGGATTATTTGGAGGCGTAAATGATCAACTTGAACATGCAAGAGATTTAGCACATTTAATTAAAGATTTAAACTGTCATGTAAATCTTATACCAGTCAATCATGTTCCTGAACGTAATTATGTTAAAACACCAAAAGATGATATTTTTAAATTTGAAAAAGAATTGAAACGTTTAGGCATCAATGCAACAATTAGAAGAGAACAAGGCTCAGATATAGATGCAGCATGTGGACAATTAAGAGCTAAGGAACGACAAGTAGAAACGAGGTAATCATCATGCTTAACGCACAGTTTTTCACAGATACTGGACAACATCGAGAAAAGAACGAAGACGCGGGAGGTATATTTTATAACCAAACACATCAACAATTGTTAGTGTTGTGTGATGGAATGGGTGGTCATAAAGCAGGTGAAGTTGCAAGTCAATTTGTTACTAATCAATTACGAGACTATTTTGAAACAGAAAACTTTATTGAATTAGACCAAGCTGAATCATGGTTAAGTAAAACATTAAAAGATATTAATCTCGAATTATTTGAATATGCTACAACGAATGAAGAATATCGTGGTATGGGCACAACGTGTGTATGTGCCCTCATATTTGATAATAAAATTGTAGTAGCAAATATTGGTGATTCTAGAGCATACGTGATTAATTCAAGAGAAATTGAACAGATTACATATGATCATTCATTTGTTAATCATTTGCTTATGACCGGACAAATTACTGAAGAAGAAGCGTTTAATCATCCTCAACGTAATATAATCACTAAAGTAATGGGTACTGATCGCCGAGTAAGTCCTGATATTTTTACAAAGCGCATCAGTTACTATAATTATTTATTACTTAATTCTGATGGACTGTCAGATTATGTAAGAAATCATGAAATAGAAACGTTAATGAATCAGTCTACATCATTAAATGAACTTGGAGAAGCACTAATACAAGCTGCCTTAGATCATCAATCTAAAGATAATGTGAGTGTACTATTAGCTGAAATTGAGGGTAATAATGTATGAATGGCAAGCTAATTAATGATCGCTATCAACTCTTAGATAAACTTGGTGGCGGAGGAATGAGTATTGTTTATCTTGCTGAAGACACTATACTTGAACGTAAAGTGGCTATTAAAGCAATTTCTATTTCACAAAACGAAAAAGATGAAACTATGAAACGTTTCTACAGAGAGGTAAATAGTGCTACACAAATTGTTCATGAAAATATTGTGGAAGTATATGATGTTGAAGAAGATGATGATAATTTCTATCTTATTATGGAATATATTGATGGACCGACACTATCTGAGTATATACATAGCCATGGTCCATTGAATATAGAAACAGCTATTGATTTTATTAAGCAAATTTTAAATGGGGTAAAACAAGCACATGAGCAACGTATTATACATAGAGATATTAAACCTCAAAATGTACTAATTAATAAAGATAAAATTTTAAAAATTTTTGATTTCGGCATCGCAAAAGCGTTAAGTGAGACATCAATGACTCAAACAAATCATGTGCTTGGAACGGTTCAATATTTATCTCCTGAACAAGCTAAAGGAGATAAAACGAATGAAACAACCGATATCTATTCAATTGGTATAGTATTGTATGAAATGTTAGTTGGTGAACCTCCTTTTAGGGGAGAGACAGCTGTAAGTATTGCTATTAAACATATTCAAGAAACAGTTCCTAATATTACTGAAAAACATCCAAATATTCCACAATCTTTAAGTAATGTGGTACTTAAGGCGACTGAAAAAAACCCTAAAGATCGTTATCAAACGATAGAAGAAATGTATAATGATTTGAGTAGTGTGCTTGTTACAAGCAGATTAAATGAAGAAAAGCATACGCGTATAAGTGATACCACCCAAACAGTACCCATTGATAAAAAAGAAATAAAAAACAAACTTGATGAAGAAAATCATAAAAAAGATATAGCGCAAACGATGCAAATTCCTATTATCAATCATCATAAATTTCAAGCAAGTGAAAATAATGTGTACACATCTCAACGTAAAAAACGTTCTAAAAAGAAAAAGGTCGCTATTATTTTTATTCTAGCGCTTTTATTATTAAGCTTGATTGGGTTTATCGCTTGGGGCATGCTTGGTGATAAATATGCAGAAATGCCTGATTTAACGGGTAAAACTGAAAAAGAAGCAGAAAAAGTATTAAAAGCTTCGCATTTAGAAATAGGACATATATCTAGAGAATATAATGATGACTATCCCGAAAATAAAATTATTAACTCCAATCCTAAAGCAGGAGAACGTGTTAACCAACAAGAAAAAGTAGATGTTGTATTATCAAAAGGTCCAGAAAAGATAAATATGCCTAATGTGATAGGGATTAAAAAAGAAGATGCTATAAAAAAACTTAAAGATCATAAATTAAATCATGTGACAATTAATCAAGAATATAATAGTCAAATGCCAAAAGGATATATTTTCAAGCAAAATATTAACCCTAATGAATCGGTGAAAATTAACGATCATCATATTGTACTGACTGAATCGTTAGGTGTAAAAAAAGTTTACGTCAAAGACTATGAAAATAAAAACTATCAAAATGCTAAAAAAGAATTAGAGTCGAGGGGTCTAAAAGTACAAGTTAAGACGACTAATAGTGATACTAAAGATAAGGATATCATTATTTCACAATCTCCAAAACAGACTGAAGTAAATGAAGGAAGTACAGTAGAACTTATGGTTTCTAAGGGGAAAGATAAAAAAAAAGATTCAAAAGAGGACTCGGATTCTTCTGATGATAAGAAAGATAATCATACGACAAGCGTAAAAAATTATACGGAAACTTATCATATTCCGTATACTGGAAATGATGGAGAAAGCCAAAAGGTAAAGATTTATATTAGAGATAAAAATAATAGTGGTACACAGGTAAGTCAAACATACAATATTCACAAGGATAAAATCATTACTATTCCATTAAAAATTGAACAAGGTGATTCTGCTGGATATACGATTGAAGTAGATGACAATGTTATTGCAGATAAAGATATTGACTACGAATAAATTTCAAATATCAGAATAAGAGTAAGATAGTAATGATAAGTTATTCATCGTTTACTGTTTATACATTAACGTGTATTTTATCATATAAATGATGTTAATTTTAAAAGACAATTTCTATTGAAATAATATAGAAATTGTCTTTTTAACAACTATAATTTTATTATGTAAAGTTAATTTTTTAAGTGATTTCAATGTCTTTCTATCCTTATCTTTATGATGAGGGTATAGAATATATATATTATTAATTCTATGTTTGCTATAATAACGTAAACATAAATACTTAATTTGAGGTGTTAATTTGGAAACAGGACGTATTGTTAAACTAATTAGTGGAGTATATCAAGTAGATGTAGGTGGAAAAAAATATAATACTAAACCTCGTGGTCTTTTTAGAAAGAAAAAATTTTCTCCTGTAGTAGGAGATATCGTTGACTTTGACATTCAAAATGAAGATGAAGGTTATATTCACCACGTGCATGAACGCCACAATGCATTAAAGCGTCCTCCAGTAAGTAATATTGATGGTCTGATTATTGTAATGAGTGCGGTTGAACCTAAATTTTCAACACAATTGTTAGACAGATTTTTAGTGATTGCACATTCTTACAACTTATCTCCTAGTATATTAGTCACTAAAAAAGATATTGCTAGTGAAACGCAAATCAATCATATCGAAACAATACTAAATACATATAAGGAAATAGGATATTCTGTTCAATTTGTAGGTAAAAAAACTGATAAAGTTGATATTGTGAATACTTGGCCCAATGGTCTAATTGTGCTAAGTGGACAATCTGGTGTTGGAAAATCAACATTTATAAATACGTTTAAACCAGAACTAAATCTTGAAACCAATGATATCTCTAAATCACTTAATCGAGGCAAACATACGACAAGACATGTAGAGCTATTTGAAAGAGAAAATGGTTTTATAGCAGATACACCTGGTTTTAGTGCACTTGATTTTGATCATATTGAAAAAGATGATGTAAAGTATTACTTTAAAGAAATTAATACTTTTGGAAATGATTGTAAATTTAGAAATTGTAATCATATTAAAGAACCTAAATGCAATGTTAAACATCAATTAGAAAACAATAATTTAGCACAATTTCGTTATGAACACTATTTACAATTAGTTAATGAAATTTCGAATAGAAAGGTTAGATATTAATGAGACACATTTTTCCTTCTTTATTATCAGTCGATTTTTTGAATTTAAAACATGAAATACAATTATTAGAAGAAGCGGGCGTTGACGGTCTACATTTTGATGTTATGGATGGTCAATTTGTACCTAATATATCAATTGGATTACCCATATTAGATGCAGTAAGATCAACTACACAATTACCAATTGATGTACACCTCATGATTGAGAATCCTGAAAACTATATTGAGACATTTGCAAAACATGGTGCAGACATGATTTCAGTCCATATTGAATCAACTCCTCATATTCATCGTGCTATTCAACTTATCAAAAGTCTAGATAAAAAAGCAGGTGTAGTAATTAATCCTGGCACCCCTGTAGATAGGGTCGTACCTGTTCTTTCCATGGTGGATTATGTTTTAGTAATGACGGTTAATCCTGGTTTCGGTGGACAAACATTTATCGACATGTGTGCTTCAAAAATTAAGTTATTAAATGATTTGAAGTCATCTTTTAATTTAAATTTTAATATTGAAGTCGATGGCGGTATAAATGATAAAACGATAGATATTTGTGCAAAACATGGGGCTAACCTTTTTGTTACAGGTTCATACTTTTTTAACCATGATGATTATAAAACAGTGACTAAAATATTGAGAGGTTGAGATAATGAAAATTAATTTACTATGTGGAGATCGTCATTTACCACCTCATATTTTTTCAAAATTATCAACTGAACCTTGGGGTGGAATAGATCGTGGGACTTTAATTCTTTCTGAACACAGTATTGTACCTGTTTTTTCAGTGGGCGATTTTGACTCCGTCAATGATGAAGAAAGAGAAATTTTAAAAAAAACATTAAATATTCATCCAGTTAAAGCTGAAAAAGATGACACTGATTTAGCATTAGGCGTAGAACAAGCTATTCAAAAGGGATATACAGAAATAGATATCTACGGAGCAACGGGTGGAAGATTAGATCATTTTATGGGAACATTACAAATTCTTTTCAAGTCAGACTATATAAAAAAAGAAATTATAATTAAAGTAATAGATAAGCAAAATGAAATCATGCTACTTAATACCGGAACACATCAACTTCATAAATCTGATAAATATCAATATGTTTCATTTATTCCAGTAAATGGAGAAGTGATATTATCTTTATCTGGGTTTAAATATAATTTAAATCATCAGCACTTAGAAATAGGCTCTACACTGACAATTTCTAATGAAGTCAATCGATCAATGGCAATTATCGAAGTTGAAAAAGGTCAAGTACTGCAAATGAGAAGTAGAGATTTAGAGTAATAAAAAAATGCCTTCACCACATATGAAGGCATTTTTAGTGCATTATATTTATTAAACTCTAGTAACTTTACCAGATTTTAAAGCACGAGCAGAAACCCAAACTTTTTTAGGTTTACCGTCAACTAAAATTCTAACTTTTTGAAGGTTAGCGTTAAATCTGCGTTTGTTCGCATTTAAAGCGTGTGAACGATTATTACCAGTCGTAGCTTTACGACCTG
This sequence comes from Staphylococcus sp. HMSC035D11, assembly GCF_001836075.1. Classification (NCBI taxonomy): domain Bacteria; kingdom Bacillati; phylum Bacillota; class Bacilli; order Caryophanales; family Staphylococcaceae; genus Staphylococcus; species Staphylococcus sp. HMSC035D11. Next base: position 121,849 of record NZ_KV827241.1, on the reverse strand, counting down.
TTACGTAACATTGTTTACCCATCAAAGTACCTCCTTTAATAAATATAAATACACTTAACTACTTATATACTTAAATAAGATACCATATATCAATATTTAAAGCAATAAAATCATATGTAATTTATGTTAATTGTTTTGAAAATGTAAATCTATGGTATAATTAACTATTGTGGAGTTATTATAATATATTTTTATGTAGATTGGCTTATTTATAAAATAGTTATCTTTATCATATATGTATACATCATTTATTAAATATGATTTTAACCATAATTCAGGAGGATAATGAAGATGACATTAGAAATCTTAAATGACTATGGCAAAATTGATATCTCAAATGAGGTCATTGCTTCTGTTGTAGGAAGTAAAGCTGTAGAAAGTTATGGCATTGTTGGCATGGCATCTAGACAACAAGTAAGAGACGGTATTGCTGAAATATTAGGACATGAGAATTATGCTAAAGGCATTGTTGTTAAAGAAGATAATGGTGTGATTGATATAGATATGTACATCATTGTAAGTTATGGTGTCAAAATTTCTGAAGTAGCTAACAATGTACAATCATCAGTAAAATATACACTCGAAAGTTCACTTAATATTAAAGTGAATTCTATTAATATTTTTGTACAAGGTGTAAGACTTAATAACAAGGGCAAGAAGGTATAGGAGGACAAAGCACGATGATTAGCAAAATTAATGGTAAATTATTTGCCGATATGATTATACAAGGGGCACACAATTTATCTAATAATGCAGATTTAGTTGATTCCCTTAATGTATACCCGGTACCTGATGGTGATACAGGAACAAATATGAATTTAACAATTACCTCAGGTCGCGAAGAAGTTGAAAATAATTTATCTCAAAGTATTGGTGAATTAGGTAAAACTTTTTCTAAAGGACTTTTAATGGGAGCACGTGGTAACTCTGGTGTTATTTTATCTCAATTATTTAGAGGATTTTGCAAAAATATTGAAGATGAAAAGGAGATTAATGCTCAACAATTTGCTAGTAGTTTTCAAGCAGGTGTAGATACAGCTTATAAAGCAGTCATGAAACCAGTTGAGGGAACTATTTTGACTGTTGCCAAAGATGCAGCAAGTGCAGCTATGACTAAAGCAGAAGAAACAGATGACTGCATCGAAGTAATGGAATATACAATCGAAAAAGCTGAGCAATCTTTAAATAATACGCCAAATTTATTAGCAGTTTTAAAAGAAGTAGGCGTAGTGGATAGTGGCGGTAAAGGTTTATTATGTGTCTACGAAGGCTTTTTAAAAGGACTAAAAGGCGAAAAAGTTGAAGCTAACAAACAAAAATTAGACACAGAAGATTTGGTTCATGAAGAACATGATTTTCATGGGGTTATTAATACAGAAGATATTAAGTACGGTTATTGTACTGAAATGATGGTACGCTTTGGAAAAGATAAAAAAGAATTTAATGAACAAACATTCAGAAATGATATGAGCGAATTTGGTGATTCATTATTAGTTATTAATGATGATGAAATAGTTAAAGTCCATGTACATACAGAAACACCAGGTGAAGTGTTCAATTATGGACAACAATATGGTGAACTTATTAAATTAAAAGTAGAAAATATGCGTGAACAACATCGTGAAGTAATTAGAAAAGAACAAAGTCATCAACAAGCAACAGCTTCGCAACAACCTAAAACAGTTGAAACAGCAGTAATTGCCATTTCAATGGGTGAAGGTATCTCTGAGTTGTTCACTTCAATGGGTGCGACACACATTATTAGTGGTGGGCAAACAATGAATCCTTCTACAGAGGATATTGTTAAGGTGATTGAACAGTCTGAATGCCAGCGTGCAATTATCTTACCAAATAACAAAAATATTAGAATGTCTAGTGATCAAGCAGCACAACTTGTTAAAGCTGACACAGTAGTCATTCCAACTACATCTATTCCTCAAGGTATTGCAGCACTTTTCCAATATGATGTTGCATCTACGTTAGAAGAAAATGCGTCTCATATGAATACAGCGTTAGAAACAGTTAAATCTGGATCAATTACATTTGCTGTCAGAGATACTAAGATTGATGGTGTAGATATTAAAAAAGATGAATTTATGGGATTAGCTGAAAGTAAAATTGTGACTAGTAATGCAGATGAATTTAAAACTATTACTGGCTTATTAAGTACATTGTTAAATGAAGAAAGTGAAATATTAACAGTGATAACTGGTGAAGATGCACAATCTGATATGACAACTCAATTAGAAGAATGGATAGAAAATGAATATCCAGATGTTGAAATAGAAATCCATAAAGGTGATCAACCAATTTATCCATATTTATTTGCTGTAGAATAAAGTGAGATTTAATAGTGGGAGTGATAACGATGAAATAATTGTCGTTGTCACTCCCCATTTTATATTTAAGAAAAGTATTGAAAAATATGACAATGGAGAGCTTAATTTAATAGATTTTTCAAGACATAATGACCAATCAATATATAGTAAAATAGAAAGATATGCTATCAGTAATGAACTGTAAAATAGAGGAAGATATAACAATTAAGAAGATATCTAATACTCAAAGAGTGATTAAAAATATCATATAATTCAGCAGTAATAATAACTGGGAATATATGTATAAATCGTTCTTGATTTGGACCTTGATGAAATATAAAATATTTCGTACTTCTAAAATTTAAATAAGATGAAGAGCTAATGCAAAATCAATTAAAATAGATTGAAACATTGTAGGATCTCTTTTTATTGGTTAAGTATGATAATTGATATTAGTGTTAAAAGTGAATGTTGTACGTTTATACGTTTAAATGAAGCGAGTGATATTCATTTGTCGAGTGAGCTATAGTAAGATGGTATCACTAAATATTTATAATAAACGTGATAAAATATAAATAAGATTAAAAATATTAGGTGAGAAATAATGTCGAAAGTTAGTTTAATTGAAAGTCCATATCCGCTTCAATCTATAAAAGGACTTGGACCAAAGAGAATTGCTTTACTACATGAATTAAACATTCACACAATAGAAGATTTAGTGTTATATTTACCAACACGTTATGAAGATAATACTGTCGTAGATTTAAACTTAGCTGAAGATCAATCTACTGTGACAGTAGCAGGAGAAATTTATTCTGTACCCACGGTAGCCTTTTTTGGCCGGAATAAATCAAAATTAACTGTCCATTTAATGATTGATAATATCGCAGTTAAATGTGTATTTTTTAATCAACCGTATTTAAAAAAGAAAATTGAGTTAAATCAAATAGTAACAATAAAAGGTAAATGGAATCGTGCTAAACAAGAAATTAATGGCAATCGTATTTTTTTTTAATGACACTCATACCTCTACTGAAGAAGTGAGATTAGAACCGGTATATCGACTTAAAGAAGGTATTAAACAAAAACAGATGCGTGATATGATTCATCAATCTCTTAATGATGTCACTATACATGAATGGATTACAGAGGAATTAAGACAAAAGTACAAATTGGAATTACTAGATTATACTATTAAAACGTTACATCTACCTAAAGATAAACAAGCGCTTATGCGTGCGAGACGTACATATGCTTTTACTGAATTATTTATGTTTGAACTACGTATGCAATGGTTAAATCGCTTAGAAAAAGCTTCAGATGAAGCCATTGAAATTAATTATGATATTAATAAAGTAAAGTCATTTATCCAGTCGTTACCTTTTGAATTAACAGATGCACAGAAATCGAGCGTTAATGAAATATTTAGAGATTTGAAAGCGCCAATACGCATGCATCGTTTATTACAAGGTGATGTTGGGTCAGGGAAAACAGTTGTAGCAGCAATTTGTATGTATGCACTCAAAACTGCTGGTTATCAATCTGCACTGATGGTACCTACAGAAATTTTGGCTGAACAACATGCAAACAGTTTAACAGAACTTTTCGGTGACCATATGAATGTGGCTTTATTAACTGGATCGGTAAAAGGAAAAAAAAGATGTGTATTGCTAGAACAATTAGAGAATGGAACGATCGATTGTTTAATTGGTACACATGCATTGATTCAAGATGATGTACAATTTAAAAATGTAGGGTTAGTGATTACTGATGAACAGCATCGTTTTGGTGTGAATCAACGTCAATTACTAAGAGAAAAAGGTGCTATGACCAACGTATTGTTTATGACTGCGACGCCTATACCGAGAACGTTAGCCATTTCAGTATTTGGAGAAATGGATGTGTCCTCAATTAAACAACTACCTAAAGGTCGAAAGCCAATTATTACACATTGGGCGAAACATGAACAGTATGACCAAGTGTTAGCTCAAATGACAAGCGAACTAAAAAAAGGACGCCAAGCCTATGTGATTTGTCCACTAATTGAAAGTTCTGAACATCTAGAAGATGTACAAAATGTTGTTGAACTTTTTGAGTCACTACAAGAATTTTATGGTAAAACACATGTAGGTTTATTACATGGGAAAATGTCAGCAGACGAAAAAGATGATGTAATGGCACGTTTTAGTCATCATGATATTGATATCTTAGTGTCGACAACCGTAGTTGAAGTAGGCGTTAATGTTCCTAATGCTACATTCATGATGATTTATGATGCTGATCGCTTTGGATTATCTACATTACATCAACTTAGAGGTCGTGTTGGACGTAGTGAACATCAAAGTTATTGTGTATTAATTGCATCACCTAAAACAGAAACTGGCATAGAAAGAATGACCATTATGACACAAACTACAGATGGATTTGAATTAAGTGAACGTGACTTAGAAATGAGAGGCCCTGGTGATTTCTTTGGAGTTAAACAAAGCGGGTTACCAGATTTTATGGTTGCTAATATAGTAGAAGATTATCGTATGCTAGAAGTAGCTCGTGATGAGGCTGCAGAACTCATTCAATCCGGGGAGTTCTTTACTGAGAAATATGAACGTTTAAGAGCATTTATCAACGACCATTTACTTAACATAAGTTTTGATTAACATCAGTAAACTGATATTTAATTCAAATTATTTATTATATGAACATGTAATATTTGTTGAGGATAATAAATAGAAAGTGTTATGATATGTGAGGAATGATTAAGACTTGGTACTAAAATATTTAAAGGGGAGGAAAGTATGAAATTAAAAAAAACAGAACGTCGTCATGAGATTAAGAAGGCGATTAATGAAAACCCCTTTATTACGGATAGTGAATTGTGTGAATTATTCAACGTAAGTATTCAAACTATCCGTCTGGATCGCACACAACTTAATATTCCTGAATTACGTAAACGTATTAAATCTGTAGCTAAACAAAATTATGAATATATCAAAGGATTGGAAGCTAATGAAGTGATTGGGGATCTTATTCAAGTTAAACCTAATTATTCTGCCCAATCTATTATAGAAATTACAGAAGAGTATGTGTTTCAAAAAACACGTATTGCACGGGGGCATATTTTATTTGCTCAAGCTAATTCATTATGTGTAGCCCTAATACATAACTCTACTGTGTTAACTCAAGAAAGTAATTTGAAATTTATTGAAAAAGTAAAGTTGCATGATAATGTTAGAGCAGAAGCAACCGTAATCAATAGAACAAATCGACATTATGATATAAAAGTGGAATCTTTTGTAAAAGATACACGCGTTTTTACAGGCATATTTAAAATGTTTTATATAAGTGAGGATGAAAACCATGGTTAAAATTGCTGTAGATATGATGGGTGGCGACAATGCACCAGGAATCGTATTAGAAGCTGTAGAAAAAGCAATCAATGATTTTAAAGATTTAGAAATTATTTTATTTGGTGATGAAAAACAATATACATTAAATCATGAGCGTATAGAGTTTAGACATTGTTCAGAAAAAATTGAGATGGAAGATGAGCCTGTACGTGCCATTAAAAGAAAAAAAGACAGTTCAATGGTACGCATGGCAGAAGCGGTTAAATCTGGTGAGGCAGATGGCTGTGTATCTGCTGGTAATACAGGTGCTTTAATGTCAGCAGGGCTATTTATCGTCGGACGTATTAAAGGCGTAGCTAGACCAGCACTTGTTGTCACATTACCTACTATCGATGGTAAAGGATTTGTCTTTTTAGATGTTGGAGCCAATGCAGATGCAAAACCTGAACACTTATTGCAATATGCACAGCTAGGTAATATTTATGCTCAAAAAATTAGAGGTATTCAACAACCTAAAATATCATTGTTGAATATCGGAACTGAACCAGCAAAAGGAAATGCTTTGACTAAAAAAACATATCAATTATTAAAAGATGAAGCGACTATTCGATTTAATGGAAATATTGAGGCTAAAACATTGATGGAGGGTGACACAGATGTAGTTGTCACTGATGGTTATACTGGAAATATGGTACTAAAAAACATCGAAGGTACTGCTAAATCAATTGGAAAAATGTTAAAAGGTACACTATTAGCTAATTTAAAAAATAAGCTTGCTGCGGCGATATTGAAAAAAGATATCAGTAAGTTTGCGAAAAAATTAGATTATGCAGAATATGGTGGATCTGTTCTTTTAGGGTTAGATGGTACTGTAGTAAAAGCACATGGCAGTTCAAATGCACGTGCATTCTATTCTGCAATTCGACAAGCTAAAATTGCTGGTGATGAACAAATAGTAAAAATTATGAGAGAAACGGTAGGTAGTGACAATGAGTAAAACTGCAATTGTTTTTCCTGGACAAGGTGCACAAAAAGTCGGAATGGCTAAAGATTTATATCAAGTTAATAAAGATGCGACTTCTATTTTAGAATTAGCGCAAACAACGGTTGATTTTGATTTATTAGAAACGATGTTTACAGATAAAGAGGAAAAATTAGGAGAAACTGAGAATACTCAACCTGCATTGTTAACACATAGTATTGCATTACTAAAAGCACTAAACTATATAGATGCTGACTATACAATGGGGCATAGTCTAGGTGAATATTCAAGTTTAGTGGCTGCTGGTGTACTAAAATTTGAAGATGCAGTGAAAATTGTGCGTAAGCGTGGCGAATTAATGACTCAAGCTTTTCCAAATGGTGTAGGAAGTATGGCTGCTGTTTTAGGGCTAAGTTATGAAGAGGTAAATGAAATTTGTAAAGAAATTTCATTTGGAGATCAATTAATTGAACCTGCCAATATTAATGCACCAGGTCAAATCGTTGTATCTGGGCATAAAGCGCTGATTGATAAATTAACTAAAGAAGGAAAATCTTTAGGTGCGAAGCGTGTGATTCCTTTAGCAGTATCAGGTCCTTTCCACTCTTCAATGATGCAAGTAATTGAAGAGAATTTCGCTTCATTTATTGATCAATTCACTTGGAATGATGCTCAATTTCCTATCGTTCAAAATTACAATGCTCATGGAGAAACAAAAGCAGAAACGATTAAACAAAATATGGTGAAACAACTCTATTCACCAGTACAATTTATTAAATCGACAGAATGGTTAATAGACCAAGGTGTGGATCATTTTATTGAAATTGGACCTGGTAAAGTATTATCTGGTTTAATTAAAAAAATTAATCGAGATGTTAAAATTACATCGATTCAAACATTAGAAGATGTGAAAGGATGGAATGAAAATGACTAAAAGTGCATTAGTAACTGGTGCTTCTAGAGGAATTGGACGTAGTATTGCATTGCAATTAGCAGAAGATGGATTCAATGTAGCAGTTAATTACGCGGGTAATAAAGAAAAAGCAGAAGCAGTGGTTAAAGAAATTAAAGAAAAAGGCGTAGAAAGTTTTGCAATACAAGCAAATGTTGCTGAAGGTGATCAAGTCAAAGTTATGATTAAAGAAGTTGTAAATCAATTTGGCTCTTTAGATGTTCTTGTAAACAACGCAGGTATTACAAAAGACAATTTATTAATGCGAATGAAAGAGCAAGAATGGGATGACGTTATTAATACTAACTTAAAAGGGACATTTAATTGTATTCAAAAAGCTACGCCACAAATGTTACGTCAACGTAGCGGTGCTATTATCAATTTATCTAGTATTGTAGCGGCTATGGGTAATCCTGGACAAGCTAATTATGTTGCGACAAAAGCAGGTATTGAAGGACTGACAAAATCAAGTGCACGTGAACTTGCTTCACGTGGTATTACTGTTAATGCAGTTGCGCCTGGGTTTATCGTCTCAGATATGACAAATGCATTAAATGAAGATCTTAAATCACAAATGTTGGAGCAAATTCCATTATCACGTTTTGGAGAAGATAAAGATATTGCCTATGCAGTGTCATTTTTAGCATCTGATCGTGCAAAATATATTACAGGTCAAACGTTATCAGTTAATGGTGGCATGTATATGTAATATATACGTCATGTATTTAAAAGGATAAATAGTCATTATCCTTTTAATAAATACTTGTGTTTTAGCCCTTAAAATGGGAAAATATAATAGTCTATGGATAGACACTTTTAAAGGAGGTGAATCGACGTGGAAAACTTCGATAAAGTAAAAGATATCATCGTTGACCGTTTAGGTGTAGACGCTGATAAAGTAACAGAAGATGCATCTTTCAAAGATGATTTAGGCGCTGACTCACTTGATATCGCTGAATTAGTGATGGAATTAGAAGACGAATTTGGTACTGAAATTCCTGATGAAGAAGCTGAAAAAATCAACACTGTTGGTGATGCAGTTAAATACATCAATAGTCTTGAAAAATAAAAACTTACATCTGAGTCGTCGTCATGATGGCTCAGATTTTTTTCATAGGACATCAATAACATGAACGGAGGTTTATCAATCATGCACCCGAAACAATCAGAAATGATTAAAGATTTTCAATATCAATTTGATAAAAAAATGAAGATGCTTGGTCTTAGTTATACTCATTTAGATGTGTACCAACAAGCGTTTTCGCACTCTAGCTTTATTAATGATTTTAATATGGATCGATTAGCTCATAACGAGCGTTTAGAATTTTTAGGAGATGCGGTATTAGAATTGACGGTTTCACGTTACCTTTTTGACAAATATCCTAATTTACCAGAAGGAAATTTAACTAAAATGAGAGCGACAATCGTATGTGAACCCTCACTTGTAATATTTGCAAATAAAATTGAATTAAATCAACTCATTTTACTTGGAAAAGGTGAAGAAAAAACAGGTGGTAGAACAAGACCTTCATTAGTATCAGATGCTTTTGAAGCGTTTATTGGGGCTTTATACTTAGACCAAGGCTTAGAAGTAGTCTGGAAGTTTGCTCAAAAAGTCATTTTTCCATATGTAGAACATAATGAATTAATTGGCGTGGTCGATTTTAAAACACAATTCCAAGAATATATTCATAGTCAAAGTAAAGGTGATGTGACGTATCATTTGATTAAAGAAGAAGGTCCAGCACACCATCGCTTATTTACATCTGAAGTGATTTTAGAAAATAAAGCAATCGCAAAAGGACAAGGCAGAACAAAAAAAGAATCTGAACAAAAAGCAGCTGAAAGTGCTTATCATAAGTTAAGAGATGAGAACAAATAATAATGAACGCATTTCATATATTATCTTCTTTTCAACAAGAATGAGTATGAATGAATTAAGGAGAAGAGTATGGTTTATTTGAAATCTATAGATACCGTTGGCTTTAAGTCATTTGCAGATCGTACGAATGTACAGTTCGATAAAGGCGTGACAGCAATTGTTGGTCCAAATGGTAGTGGGAAAAGTAATATTACTGATGCGATTAAATGGGTTTTAGGAGAACAATCTGCTAAGTCGCTTCGTGGCTCTAAAATGGAAGATATTATTTTCTCAGGGGCAGAACATCGTCAAGCACAAAATTATGCAGAAGTACAATTAAAATTAGATAATTCTACAAGAGAATTGCAGATTGAGGCTGATGATGTGATTGTAACACGTCGTCTTTATCGTAGTGGAGAAAGCGAATATTATTTAAATAATGATAGGGCACGTCTACGCGATATTACAGAGTTATTTTTAGATTCTGGTCTAGGAAAAGAAGCGTTTAGTATTATTTCACAAGGTAGAGTAGATGAAATTTTAAATGCTAAACCTGTTGACCGACGTCAAATCATAGAAGAATCAGCGGGTGTTTTAAAGTATAAAAAAAGAAAAACGGAATCTTTACAAAAGCTTGGTCATACAGAAGATAATCTATCTCGAGTAGAGGATATTTTATATGATTTAGAAGGGCGTGTTGAACCCCTAAAAGCAGAAGCATCTATTGCTAAAGAATACTTACAATTATCAAAAGAGATGGAGCATAGTGATGTTGTTGTAACTGTACACGATATTAATCAATATGATGAAGAGAATCGTCAACTCGATGAACGATTGAATCATCTAAAAAGCCAACAAGCTGAAAAAGAAGGTCAACAAGCTCAATTAAATCAATATTTACAAAAACAAAAAACGCAACGTCAAAAACTTGAAAGAGATACCGACCACACTAATATAGATTTAATTACTACAACTGAGGAATATGAAAAATTTATTGGAAAATTAAATGTACTTGAAGAGCGAAAAAGAAATCAATCAGAAACGAATGCACGATTTGAAGAAGAATTAGATAATTTACAGTATGAATTAAAGAATGTTCAAGATGAAAGAGAACTTTCTGTAGAACAAGTATCTAAACTTAAAAAACAGCATCAATCGCTTAATAAAGAGATTAAACAGTTAGAATCAAAACTT
>NZ_KV827241.1:0-111095 GCF_001836075.1 Staphylococcus sp. HMSC035D11 | reverse complement strand
ATCTTACAGATGCACAACATGATGAAAAATTAGAAACTATTAAAAATGAATATTATGAATTAATGTCTGAGCAATCTGAAGTGAATAATGATATTCGTTTTTTAGAACGTACTATTCAAGAAAATGAAACTAAAAAAACACGTCTCGATGCAAGATTAATAGAAGTATTTGATCAACTTAAACATATTCAAAATGACATACATCAAACAGAACAAGCGCATACTACTATATCACAAAAAATGAACATAACAGAGAAAGACATGCGTGACGTTGAAGATCGTTTATCTGAAGCAAAACGTATAGAAGCGACATATGAAGATAAGTTATATCAAGCTTATCGATATACTGATAAAATGCGCGTGCGTATGGAAAGTTTAGAAACACAAGCAGAAGACTATTCCTACTTTTTTAATGGAGTAAAACATATATTAAAAGCAAAAGAGAATACTTTAAGTGGTATTCATGGTGCAGTAGCTGAAGTCATCAAGGTACCATCAAAATTGACACAAGCGATTGAATCAGCGTTAGGAGCCTCATTACAACACATTATTGTAAATAATGAAAAAGATGGTCGCCAAGCGATAAAATTTTTAAAACAACGAGGATTAGGAAGAGCAACATTTTTACCACTAAATGTAATTAGAGCAAGAAGTTTATCTCATCATATTCAAAATGTAGCTCGAAATTTTGATGGTTTTATTAATATTGCATCGGAAGCGGTTGAAGTTAATCAAACGTATCAAGCTGTGATAGATAATTTGATGGGTACTACAATTATAGTGGAGAATCTTAAAATTGCGAATGAACTTGCAAGAGCGATTCAATATAAAGCGCGAATCGTTACCTTAGAAGGAGATATCGTTAATCCAGGAGGAGCAATGACAGGTGGCGGAATGCGTCAATCAAAAAGTATTTTAGCTCAAAAAGATGAATTGGCAACAATGAAAACACAATTAAACGACTACGAAGAGAAAACAAAAGAATTCGAACAACAATTGCAAAAGCAAAAAGAGAAAGTTGAGACATTAAGTAATAAGTATGTAGATTTAAGCCAACAATATCATCAATTAAAAGATACCGCTCACGAAGAAACATTGACTTTAGATCGATTGAAAAAACAAGAAACACATATAAAAAGTGAACATGAAGAATTTGAATTTGAGAAAAATGATGGCTATCAAAGTGAAAAAAGTCGTCATACATTAAAGCAACAACAATTGCGTTTATCTGAAATTCAAGAGCAACTAAAACAACTTGAAAATGACATAGAGGTATATTCAAAACTCTCTAAAGAAGGTAAAGAAAATGTATCGCAAGTTGAAAAAGAATTAAATCAAAAACGTTCTGATGTTGCAGTCGTTAAAGAAAAAATAAGTCATCAAACTATGTCATTGGAAAGAATAGATAAGCAACTTGCACAAATTAACCAACAAATCATTGCAACTAAAGAGAAAATAGAATTATTTAATTCTGACGATATGATGGGCGAAAAAGCATTTCAACAACTTCAATCAAGTATCCAAGATAAAGCGTCTCAACGTGATAAATTAAAACAAAAACTTGATACTTTAAAAGAACAGAAAGATTCTATAAATGAAGATATTGAAATTCATGAGTACAAACTCGAACAATGCCATCAAGATTTATTATCTATTGAAAGTTTTTATCAAGATATTAAGGCCCAACAGTCTAAATTAGATGTTCTTATTAATCACGCAATGAATCATTTAAATGAAACGTATCATCTTACACTTGAACGTGCGAGAGAAACTTATCAATCAGATGTTCCAATAGAAACATTAAGAAAAAAAGTAAAATTAACTAAGATGTCAATTGAAGAATTAGGTTCAGTTAATGTTAATGCTATTGAACAATTTGAAGAATTAAATGAACGTTATACATTTTTGAATGAACAGAGAAATGATTTAAGAGAAGCAAAACAGACTTTAGAACAAATCATTGATGAAATGGATCAAGAAGTAAAAGATCGTTTCAAAGCTACATTTTTTGAAGTACAAGATTATTTCACAACTGTCTTTCAATCACTTTTTGGTGGTGGTCATGCCAAGTTAGAGCTTACGGATGATGATTACTTGTCTGCGGGAGTAGATATTATTGTTCAACCACCAGGTAAAAAATTACAAAATCTTTCTTTATTAAGTGGTGGCGAACGCGCATTAAGTGCTATTGCATTACTGTTTGCTATTTTAAAAGTAAGATCAGCACCATTTGTTATACTAGACGAAGTGGAAGCAGCTTTGGATGAAGCTAATGTTATTCGTTACGCACAATTTTTAAATGATTTATCGGAAAAAACACAGTTTATTGTCATTACGCATAGAAAAGGTACCATGGAGTATTCGGATCGTTTATATGGTGTTACAATGCAAGAGTCAGGCGTTTCAAAATTAGTAAGTGTAAATTTAAATACAATAGATGAGGTTATGAAGGAGGAAAATGCATGAGTTTTTTCAAACGACTAAAAGATAAATTTTCTACAAAGTCGACTGAAGATATTGAAAAGGAATTAACGGAAGATGAGGAATTAGATCAACCATCAACAAAAGACAATGAACAAGAAAATGAAGAACCTGCACCAAAAAAGAAAAAACCACGTAAATTAAGCGAAGCTGACTTTGACGAAGATGGGTTAATTTCAATTGAAGATTTTGAAGAAATTGAAGCTCAAAAAATGGGAGCGAAATTTAAAGCAGGTTTAGAAAAATCAAGAGAAAACTTCCAGGAGCAATTAAATAACTTGATTGCACGTTATAGAACTGTAGATGAAGATTTCTTCGAAGCTTTAGAAGAAATGTTGATTACTGCGGATGTAGGTTTTAATACGGTTATGCAATTAACGGATGAATTACGTACAGAAGCACAACGTCGTAATATCAAAGAAACTGAAGGTTTAAGAGAAGTTATCGTTGAAAAAATTGTAGAAATTTATCACCAAGAAGATGATCATTCAGAAGCAATGAATATCGAAGATGGCCGATTAAATGTCATTTTAATGGTTGGGGTCAATGGTGTAGGTAAAACTACAACGATTGGTAAATTGGCACATCGTTATAAAATGGAAGGTAAAAAAGTTATGTTGGCTGCTGGTGATACTTTCAGAGCAGGTGCAATTGAACAATTACAAGTTTGGGGCGATCGTGTAGGCGTAGAGGTAATCAGACAAAGCGAAGGTTCTGATCCTGCAGCAGTGGTTTATGATGCAATCAATGCGGCTAAGAATAAAGATGTAGATATATTAATTTGTGATACAGCAGGTCGTTTACAAAATAAATCAAACTTAATGCAAGAATTGGACAAAATGAAACGAGTCATTAGTCGTGCTGTTCCAGATGCACCCCATGAAGCATTATTATGTTTAGACGCAACCACTGGTCAAAATGCACTATCACAAGCACGTTCATTCAAAGAAGTAACCAACGTTTCAGGGATTGTGCTCACTAAATTAGATGGCACAGCAAAAGGTGGTATTGTACTTGCTATTCGAAACGAATTGCATATTCCAGTAAAATACGTTGGTTTAGGTGAAAAACTAGATGATTTACAACCATTTAATCCTGAAAGTTATGTATATGGATTGTTTGCTGATATGATTGAGCAAAATGATAATATCCCTGATGAAATGCAAAGCTTAACAGATAATAATGAGGAACACCAAAATGGGGAAAAATGATTTAGTTAAAACGTTAAGAATGAATTATCTATTTGATTTTTACCATTCTTTGCTTACTGAAAAACAAAAGAATTATCTTGAGTTATTTTATCTAAATGATTACTCATTAAGTGAAATTGCTGAAACGTTTAAAGTGAGTAGACAAGCGGTTTATGATAATATAAGAAGAACTGGCGATTTAGTAGAAGACTATGAAACTAAATTAAAGTTATATGAGAAATTTGAACAACGTCAAATGATTTATAACGAAATGAAACAATCTATTCATGATACTAAAAAACTGGAACATTTAATCCAAAAATTAGAAGAACTAGAATAATTTATAAGGAGGTTGTTAATATGGCATTTGAAGGATTATCCGATCGTTTACAAGCCACGATGCAAAAAATTCGCGGTAAAGGTAAAGTAACAGAAGCGGATATTAAAACAATGATGCGTGAAGTTAGATTAGCATTGTTAGAAGCCGATGTTAACTTCAAGGTAGTCAAAGACTTCGTTAAAACAGTTTCCGAACGTGCTTTGGGATCAGACGTTATGCAGTCTTTAACACCTGGACAACAAGTTATAAAAATAGTACAAGATGAATTAACACAATTAATGGGTGGAGAAAATACATCTATTAAAATGGCTAATAAGCCACCCACAGTTGTAATGATGGTTGGTTTACAAGGGGCAGGTAAAACAACTACCGCTGGTAAATTGGCATTGTTAATGCGTAAAAAATATAATAAAAAGCCAATGTTAGTAGCAGCCGACATATATCGTCCAGCTGCGATTAATCAATTACAAACAGTAGGTAAACAACTTGATGTACCTGTTTATAGTGAAGGTGATCAAGTTAAACCACAACAAATTGTAGATAACGCATTAAGATATGCTAAAGAAGAACATTTGGACTTTGTAATTATCGATACTGCGGGACGTTTACACATTGATGAAACATTAATGAATGAATTAACTGATGTTAAAGAAATCTCAAAACCAGATGAAATTATGCTTGTTGTAGATGCGATGACAGGACAAGATGCTGTGAACGTTGCGCAATCATTTGATGAGCAATTGGATGTCACTGGTGTGACTTTAACTAAATTAGACGGAGATACTCGTGGTGGTGCGGCACTTTCTATTCGTGCAGTAACACATAAACCAATTAAATTTGTTGGTATGAGTGAAAAAATGGATGGTTTAGAATTATTCCATCCAGAGCGTATGGCATCTCGTATACTAGGTATGGGTGACGTATTAAGTCTTATCGAAAAAGCGCAACAAGATGTGGACCAAGAAAAAGCTAAAGATTTAGAAAAGAAAATGCGTGAGTCCTCATTTACATTAGATGACTTCTTAGAACAATTGGATCAAGTGAAGAATTTAGGACCACTGGATGATATTATGAAAATGATTCCAGGTATGAATAAAATGAAAGGTTTAGATAAGCTAAATATGAGCGATAAACAAATTGACCATATTAAAGCTATTATTCAATCAATGACACCTAATGAAAGACAAGATCCAGCAATTTTAAATGTTTCAAGAAAGAAACGTATAGCAAAAGGCTCAGGCCGTTCATTGCAGGAAGTGAATCGTTTAATGAAACAATTTAATGATATGAAAAAAATGATGAAACAATTTACGGGTAATGGTCGTAAAGGTAAAAAAGGTAAACGTAGCCAAATGGAAAATATGTTAAAAGGCATGAATTTACCATTCTAAAAAGTAATGAAAGCGGAATAACATCCTAAGTGTTATTCCGCTTTTTCATAAATAAGTAAAGGAATGCATGTACATTGGCACATGCATAACCAAAATGAATAAAGGTAAGCTCTAGTTAAAGCTAGTACATAATCAAATCTACAATTTATTTCATAAATCTAGATTTGGTAAAGAAAAAAGTCTTTACAAAGTTGGAGGTTCCTGTTATTATTATTTCTTGTAGAAAATAAAAATTAAAAGATTTAAAGGAGAGTTTTATAAATGGCAGTTAAAATTCGCTTAACTCGTTTAGGTTCAAAAAGAAATCCATTCTATCGTATCGTTGTAGCTGATGCGCGTTCACCACGTGATGGTCGTATCATTGAACAAATCGGTACTTACAATCCAGCAAGTGTAAATGCACCAGAAGTTAAAATCGATGAAGAATTAGCTTTAAAATGGCTAAAAGACGGTGCAAAACCAACTGATACTGTTCACAATATCTTATCAAAACAAGGTATTTTAAAAACATTTGATGAACAAAAACGTTCAAAATAATTGATAATAATATCAATATCATATAATAACAGGTCTGTGGCATAAGGTATGTCACAGGCTTTTATTATATTCTCACTTTATAAGAAACATGTTAATATGTATAAATAAACGACTATGTAAGGAGGATAAGGATGCAAGTAGAAGTAGGACAAATTGTAAATACACATGGGATTAAAGGAGAAGTAAAAGTAAAATCTAATTCTGATTTTACTGATACACGTTTTCAACCTGGAGAAGTCCTTATCGTGAATCACCACCATAATGAAATAGAAATGACTATTACATCATATCGTATACATAAAGGATTTCACATGCTTAAATTTGAAGGTATTAATAATATTAATGACGTCGAACAATATAAAGGCGACTACTTATTCCAAGAACGTGATCATGAGGATATTGAATTGAATGAAAACGAATTTTACTATTCTGATATTATTGGGTGTACGGTTTTTAATAACGATACACCAATTGGAAGAGTCATTAATATTTTTGAAACAGGTGCCAATGATGTATGGGTTGTTAAAGGTGACAAAGAATACCTTATTCCATATATAGCAGATGTCGTTAAAGAAGTAGATGTTGAACATAAAACAATTCGTATTACGCCAATGGAAGGATTATTAGAATAATGAAAATAGATTACCTAACATTATTTCCAGAAATGTTCGACGGCGTTCTAAATTATTCGATTTTGAAGCGTGCGCAAGATAAAAATATTATTGAAGTTAATACTGTAAACTTTAGAGATTACGCTGAAAATAAACATAATCAAGTGGATGATTATCCGTATGGTGGCGGTCAAGGAATGGTTTTAAAACCAGAACCAGTGTTTAATGCAATGAAAGATTTAAAACGTACTGATAAAACGCGTGTCATTCTCATGTGTCCTCAAGGACGACCATTCTC
Source organism: Staphylococcus sp. HMSC035D11 (assembly GCF_001836075.1). Classification (NCBI taxonomy): domain Bacteria; kingdom Bacillati; phylum Bacillota; class Bacilli; order Caryophanales; family Staphylococcaceae; genus Staphylococcus; species Staphylococcus sp. HMSC035D11. Next base: position 104,248 of record NZ_KV827241.1, on the reverse strand, counting down.
TCAAGCAATTGCTGAAGAATTGAGTGAAGCGGAACATATTGTATTTATTTGTGGACACTACGAAGGATATGACGAAAGAATTAGAGCAAATTTAGTAACCGATGAAATTTCAATGGGGGATTATGTATTGACTGGTGGAGAATTACCAGCTATGACTATGACTGATGCTATCGTTAGATTAATTCCTGGAGTACTTGGTAATGAACAATCCCATCAAGATGATTCTTTCTCCGATGGTTTACTTGAATTCCCGCAATATACACGTCCAAGAGAATATAAAGGTATGACTGTACCTGACGTATTGTTATCTGGAAATCATGCAAATATAGAAAAATGGCGACATGAACAAAAATTAATACGTACTTTGCATAAACGTCCGGACTTACTAGAAAAGTATCAATTAAGTGACAAGGATAAAGAATTTTTAGAAAGCTATAAAAACCAATTGAAAAACAACTAGGAGTATGCTAATATATATCAAGTGTGAAAAGACACTAAAAATCACTATGATCCGCTGCTATATGAATGTCTAGGCAAGAACATAGGTTGAAGGAGAGTATAAAAATGAGTAATCATAAGTTAATCGAAGCAGTTACAAAATCACAATTACGCACAGACTTACCAACTTTCCGTACTGGTGACACTTTACGTGTACACGTACGTATCGTCGAAGGTTCACGTGAACGTATCCAAGTTTTCGAAGGTGTTGTAATTAAACGCCGCGGTGGAGGAATTTCTGAAACTTTCACAGTTCGTAAAATTTCTTCAGGTGTAGGTGTGGAACGTACATTCCCATTACACACTCCAAAAATCGAAAAAATCGAAGTTAAACGTCGCGGTAAAGTACGTCGTGCTAAATTATACTACTTACGTAGTTTACGTGGTAAAGCTGCAAGAATTCAAGAAATTCGCTAATCAGTATATAGAAAACTATACTAAAAAATGGGTAAGTTAATACGCAATTAAAAAAGAGTCTTGGATATAAAGTTCCAAGATAAGTAAAAAAAGACAATTTCTATTGAAATAATATAGAAATTGTCTTTTTTATAATTTTTTTGATTATTTTCAGCTCATTGAGCTGTTACTTTTCTTATATTAAGTGTCATTAGCTCAAATCCTAGTTCTCTTTTGTCTTTATTTATCCCTCGAACGGACATTCGAGTGAAACTCAAAATAGCCTTTATAAATCTAAAAACAGACGCCACATCAATTTTTCTTTGACTATAAATGGTTTTTGTTTTTGAAAGCTTTTTATTAATTTGCGCTTTAAAATATTCCCAATTATAATTCTTCATTACTTTTTTATTTGTTTTTGAATTGAAGTTCATACATGGGTGTTTCAGAGGACATTCTGAATCATCATCACATTCATATAATTTAAAGTCTCGTTTAAAGCTATATTTATCATGGTGATAGGTATATTTTTTAAATCCTAGTCTTTTATTGTTCGTATAAATAAATTCAGTCTTAGTATTTATTTCTACAATATCATTTATGGGAGTGAGAACTGAAATTGCCATTGGTAGAGTAAGATGAATCATATTATAATCTTTATACATAAGACATCTCGTTGATTTAGTTTAGTGATGTTTATTAAATTGTACGAATATGCCTTATTTTCTAAAGTATTTCAATGTAAAATTACATATAAATACAAAATATTTTGGCAAGACTCTTGAGAGAATAGGACAAGCTGAAGACTGCAGGCTGAAGCTATTCCCTAAAAAAGCGATCCAACAATACCCAGTATTGTAAATAAAGAAGCCAGTAAATGAATTTATTATAAACTCATTTACTGGCTATTTTGCTAGTAATTATGACCCAGGCTCTTTTTATTTTAATTGATTTTTTCTTTTTAAATATCTGCTAAATATTATACTGCTTATTATTCCGATAACGCTCAAAATTAATAGTATATAAAAATGTGGTGGTGTATAAGATAATTCAATATGAGTATCATTTTTCTTGACTGGAATAGCTGTCATAATACCGTTAGCTTGTTTTACATCTACATCGTGTCCATTAACACGTGCATGCATACCATTAGCATAGGCGATTGGTACCACTAAGTATCCAGAAGTTCCTTTAGGTTTAGTGAATGTATAGCCACTTCTAAATTGTGAAATAGTCACAGGTTTAAGTGATTTAGAAGCTTGTTTCAATGTATGATAATCTTCTCCATAGATACCTTTAATAGATAATCGATAATGTCCTTTAGTAAGACGAATCTTTAATTGATCCGAAGCTTTTACTCTCATTGTTACAGGCGTTACAAAACGTCGATATTTATAACTTAGCATATTACGATTTTGAGCATATTCATTTACTCCTATAGAATGCTCAATATCGGGAGCTAACAATTCTACATCCATTTCGACATACATATCTTTATATTGATTTGCTAAAGTTTTAGGTAATGTTAATGTGATACCACCATTATTTTTTTTTACGTTTAAATGAGTTTTATCTTTCCAAGTAGCATTATTTGTAGATTGATATGCTTTACTTAATAGGTTTTTATTTTGAGTGAAAGAAGTATTCGCTTTGATTGAATCATCATCTAATACTACACCTTGTAGCATCGCTTGCTCACGATCTAATGGCGATTTGAGATCATGTTTATTAAAAATCTTATTAGTAATATGCGTGGCTGGATAATTAATAGTATTTTCTGAATGAATTAATTTATCTGAACCATTATTGATAGTATCTACCTTTTTAAAACCATAAGGCATATTCAGATCATTAGGATGTCGGAATCGATCTTGAACATCCCACATGGCTTCTAAATTTGCTCGATTCCCTAAGTATCGATATGTACTATTTTTATCAACAGGCATATTAATTTGCATTTCTTTATCATAGTATTTTAATATGTCACCATCAAAAATACTTGAGTAAAGTGAAATGCCATTATAATGGTAAATAAATGGTGAATTGAGTGCATAGGCTGACATGTAATCGATACGATGGAAAGGATTTTTATTATCTTTTTGTTTTTTAATATTATTAATTTTTTTAGCAAGTTTATGATTATAATAACTTGAATCTGTTAATGTTTTCGTAGTCGTTGCATATGGATCAATAGTACGGGCTCGTGAATCGTGTGTCATTATAATTTGTTGTACAAAGAATAGTAATACAATAGCTATTAGTATATAAGGTTGATATAACCATTGTTTTTTCCATACTACAAAGATTAAAACGATGATTAAAAATAATGGTACAATCATCCAATTGACATAAGCACTTGCAAATATATAGTGATATAAACCAAATATAAATACCGGAATTGCTACAAGTAAATATTGTTTTAATGTAAGTTCAGATAAATATTGAATATATAATGCAATTAAGATACTAGTTGAAATAGATAAAAAGTATACCCATCGACGTTGTGGTAATGAAAAGCCATTAAATGCACTATCAAAGTATTGTGATAACGATCCAATAAGTAAAAACCAAGTGATGATAGCAAAAATTTTATAATAGTAGTGACGATATAACTTAAACGTAAATAAAGCCATTAATGCAATAATCGAAACTGTGATATAAAAACCATCAGAAAAAATATGATATTTACTTTGTGTTAAATCTGTAAACAATGTAATATTAAAGTCATCATTTTGGGCTCTATCATTGTTTAGGAATGAAGATACACCTGTATAGAATCCTAAAATACTAGATAAAAGCGCAAGTATTGCACCAATAACGAGTAAATAAAATTTTTCCCATCTTGATACGATATCACAACGATATTTAAAAATGACTCTTAATATGAAATAAATCCCTAATACAATAGCTTGGTAGTAACTGAAATAAAAATTAGAAAATAAGGTCAGAGCAACTGAAAAGATAAATAGCCCTATTCTTCTTTTTTGGAAGAAACGTTCCATTCCCCATAAAGATAAAGGTAATAAAATCAATAAGTCTCCATAAAATGACCATGTATAGTTATAGTAAAGCACAAGAGTGGATGCACCATATAAAATAGTAGCGATAAGCAATGGCGCTGTTTTCAACTTTAGCCATTTTAAATAGTAAAATACAACAATAATTGTAATAATCGTTCTAGCGTAAGCGATTATTAATTGGTTAGTTGCCCAAAAGGCGATATGACTCGTTTGCCAATGAAATAAAAAATGACTTACCCAGATTATAAAAAAATTAATCCACATTATGGGAGATAAAGAATAATAATAGGCCAACCCCTTAATGTAATCTCCGCCTAATCCAAAAGATTGATCATAGGCTCCTTTGAACTTACTGTAATGTTCATATAAGTACATTTGAAATGGCATCATTTGTCTAAAACCATCTCCAGAACCACTAAATACAAATCCTTCTTTGAAATAATCTTGAATAAATGGATAATAAATTGCTAAAGAAATGATATTAGCAATTATAAATATAGATAAAAAGGTCAATAATCGATTGGACCGAATTTTATTGATCAATGTTTTTCCTCAACTTTCTCTTTTTGGTATTAACAAATCTAACAAATACAACACTTATTACTATACTGATGAGTGAGATTAAAATCATAGTATTCCAATAAGGTGGTTGATATTTAATAATTATTTTTTTAGCAGATGAATTAACAGGAACGCCTGTCATCATGTAATTAACTTTCATAGGTTTAATACGGTGTCCATCAACATACGCTTGCATCCCTTCTCTATAAGGAATATTAATTGAAGCAATCCCTTTATCATGTTTAGCTAAGTTGACTTCAACGCCGTTTTTAATATCTTTATATTTGTTATTAAAATCAGCTTTTTTATGCATTTGTTTTAATATTTTATAGTTTTCACCATTTAATTGTTGAAGGTTTAAATAAAATGTTCCTTTAGGAGATAAAGTGATATTAATGTTTCCCTTATTATCAGGTTGTGTTCGATAAAGTTGAGTATCAATACCAGTACGATAAGTAGAATTGTTAAATAATCGGTGATTTGCATAATTATTTACAGAGACTGTGTAATTACTATCAGGATTACCACGCTTTATTTTCATCGTAACGTAAAAATCATCATACTTTTGGCGTAATGATTGAGGTAAGTGTATCGTTAATGTTCCACCTTTATCTCCAATTACTTTATAGACATTACCATTTAAATGTTTTAAATTTTTATAACTCAATGATGATTGATTTAATAAATTAGGAGCTTTAGCTTTATAACTTGTGCCTTCATTGTTTAAAATCACACCTTTTAACATTGCATGTTCTCTATCAATTGCAGTCGTCAATTTTTTACTATTGTATATAGAATCAGTTACTTTAACAGATGGTAAGTTAAGTGTATTTTCATAAATACCATATTGTCCGCTTGATTTTATTTTTTTGAAGTAGGAAGGTAAGTTATTTTGATAATTTTTTAGCATCATATAACGCACTGAAAATAGACTCGCGATATTTTGTCGTCCATTCGTTGATTGATATCTACTCAATGACTCCTCAGCTAAATTAATTTTTAAAGCATCGTAATAATAATCGAGTATATTATGATGAAAAATACTTGAATATAAACTTAACCCTTTAAAATGTTGATACATCGGTGTATTATCTTGCTCGTTGACTCTCCAATCGATACGTTCATCTTCATGCTTATTTTGATTCATTTCTTGAACAAGTGCACGTTGTAAGTCGGAACTATATAAACTGGAATTAATATAAAACGTATTTCCACGATCAGTGTGATCTTTATAGTAAATTTGATTTTTAATAAATACTATAGAGACCAAGATACTTAATAATATAATTGAAACACTATATAAATAACTTAATTTAAAACGATATGTACGATCTTTAATGATAAGAACCATCAATCCAATCAAAGATACAATAGGGACTAATATGAACCATGCTAAAAATTTATGATATATCATAGCACTTATAAATATAACTAATTCTGCAATAATATTACTTATTAGATAAGATTTTGTAGTTAGTGTTTTGAAATATTTTAAAAATAATCCGATTAATAGTGTGGAATTAAAAGCTAAAATAAAATGCCAACGCTTTTGAGGCGCTGAAAAACCATTAAATACTTGGTCGATGAAAGGTATAAAACTAAATATAATAAATACAAAGGTAAGGATAGCAAATAAACGATAATAATAATGTTTATATAATTTAAAACTTAAAAGAGCTTGAATGGTAATAAATAATAATACAATTAAATAATTATCAAAGAAAATATTTGTATTAATATCTAATTTTTCAAATGTATCAACTGCTCCAGAAAAAGGTACACGACGGTTATTTAAAAAGCTTTGAGCACCATGAAAAAAGATAAATAAACTATTACCTAAACCTAACAGGGCACTAATGATTAAAGTTAAAAATGCTTTACTTCTTGAGAGAATATCTTTTGGATGTCTAAATATTATACGAATCAGTATATAACCCGCACCTATTAAACAAAGATAGTATGCAAAATAAAAGTTATTAATTAGTATTAAAGAAACAGTAACAATGAATAGTCCAAACTTCTGTTTTTGTAAGACTCTTTCAATAGAGAGTAATAATAACGGCATCCAAACAAACACATCACTAAAGAAGGGCCAATACACTGTAAAGCGATAATATAAGGGTGACATAACAAATAAAAACGCTACAACTAAGCTTAACCATTTGTTATTTGAAATGTATTTACTATATAAATAAGTGCAATACATGGCAATCATTGCTTTAATCATGGACATAATCAGTGCATTAATCATCCAAAATAATACATTATGCGTATGTAAAGGAATAAAAATTTTAATAAGTGCAATAAATACTACATTTATTATAAATAAAATATTTGTGGAGAAGTAGTAACTAAGATCTGTAAAGAAATCGCCACCTAATCCAAAATCAGTGGAATAAAACAAATTGCCACTACTCCATTTATCAAATAAATACATTTGAATTGGAACCATTTGTTCCATTCCATCATTTGGACCTGTAAATAAAATACCATCGTGAATAAAACGATAAATGACATAACTATGTCCTATGATGGACAGTGCTATAAAAAGTCCTAGATAAGTAAAGAATTTTTTCATATTAAACCTCTATAGTTAGAATGTACTATTCATAATTAAAAAATGACTACATACTAAATTGTAGAGTATTAAACTTCTTAATAAAAGTATTTATATGTTTTATAAAAAATTAGAAATTTGTTTTTAATATTAGCGATTTAATGAATATGAAATAGCATGTTAAAATATAATAGAATTGATAATAGTAGTGAAGATTTTAAATATTGATTATAATCGAACAGTTGAAATAAATTTAATGAAAGTAGGGTGAATGTCATGGTGATTCAATGGTATCCAGGGCATATGGCAAAGGCCAAAAGAGAAGTGACAGAACAACTTAAGAAAGTAGATGTGGTATTTGAACTTGTTGACGCACGTATACCGTATAGTTCAAGAAATCCAATGATTGATGATGTCATTAAACAAAAACCACGCGTAGTTATTTTAAATAAAAAAGATATGTCGAATTTAAATGAAATGCAAAAGTGGGAACATTTCTTTACTGATAAAGGTTTTTATCCTGTAGCAGTTGATGCGAAACACGGCAAAAATTTAAAAGGTGTAGAATATGCTGCAATTGAAGCGACTAAAGAAAAATTTGAGAAAGAAAAAGCGAAAGGACTTAAACCTAGAGCAATACGTGCCATGATTGTTGGTATACCTAATGTGGGGAAATCTACATTAATTAATAAGTTAGCTAAAAAAAATATTGCTCAAACAGGAAATAAGCCGGGAGTAACGAAACAACAACAATGGATTAAAGTAGGTAAAGCATTACAACTACTAGATACGCCAGGTATTTTATGGCCTAAATTTGAAGATGAAACTGTAGGTAAAAAACTAAGCCTTACTGGTGCCATTAAAGATAGTATCGTACACTTAGATGAAGTAGCAATATACGGTTTACACTTCTTAATTAAACATGATATTGAAGGATTGAAGAATCATTACAATATTGATGTAGAAACTGATGCAGAAATTTTAGAATGGTTTGATGCTATTGGACGTCGACGTGGGTTATTACAAAAAGGAAATGAAGTCGATTACGAGGCTGTCATCGAATTGATTATTAATGATGTGCGTAATGCTAAAATTGGAACTTATTGTTTTGATATTTATTCAGAAATGAAAGGGGACTTAGATTATGCCTCAAACAATTAAAGAGATTAAAGCATTATTAGACACAATTGATTCAATTGAAGCACTTGAACAACATGAATTAATGAGTGATACAAGAAAAGGGGTACAGCAAAATATAGTACGACGTCGTAAACAGCTTTTAAAAGATCAAGAAACACGAGAACATTATCAACAAATGAATAAATATGAAAATGAAATATTAAAGGACAATCCTAATGCTTTAATATGTGGGATTGATGAAGTAGGTCGTGGTCCACTTGCTGGGCCTGTTGTAGCTTGTGCAGTCATTTTAAATAAAGAACATCAATATTTAGGATTAGATGACTCGAAGAAAGTTTCAGCAACAAAGCGAAAAATACTTAACGAACAATTAAAAGAAGGCGTTTATGATTATGCTTACGGGATAGCAAGCGCTGAAGAAATTGATGAGTTCAATATTTACAACGCAACCAAATTAGCTATGAAACGTGCTATTAATCAATTAACAGAACAACCTAACCATTTACTTATTGATGCTATGACATTGGATAATGCAATTCCTCAAACTTCTATTATTAAAGGAGATGCTAAAAGTGTTTCTATTGCTGCTGCTAGTATCATGGCAAAAGAATATAGGGATGGTTTAATGGCGGAAGTAGCACTGAAATATCCTGGTTATGATTTTGAAAAAAATGTAGGATATGGCACTAAATCACACCTTCAAGGATTAAAACAATTAGGCATAACGCCATATCATCGTAAAACGTTTGAGCCTGTTAAATCAATGATATAATTAAATAAAAATAAAATTATTTGAATTTAAAAACTATTGCAAAAAGTATAACACTTTCAGTTTACAAAAGCGCTTACATTTTCTATAATTAAAGTGAATTTAACCTAAGAAACAGGAGGATGGAAGATGAATATCCATGAGTATCAAGGTAAAGAAATATTTCGTGCTATGGGTGTAGCCGTTCCAGAAGGACGTGTAGCATTTACTGCTGAAGAAGCGGTGGAAAAGGCAAAAGAATTAAATTCAGATGTTTATGTAGTGAAAGCACAAATTCACGCTGGGGGTAGAGGTAAAGCAGGTGGAGTTAAAATTGCTAAATCACTGTCTGAAGTTGAAACTTATGCTAATGAATTATTAGGCAAGCAATTAGTAACGCATCAAACTGGACCTGAGGGTAAAGAAGTTAAACGCTTATATATCGAAGAAGGTTGTGATATTCAAAAAGAATATTATGTAGGCTTTGTCATTGATCGTGCTACTGATCGTATTACATTGATGGCTTCTGAAGAAGGTGGAACTGAAATTGAAGAAGTTGCAGCTAAAACGCCAGAAAAGATCTTTAAAGAAACAATCGATCCAGTGATAGGGTTATCACCATTCCAAGCACGTCGTATTGCATTCAATATCAATATTCCAAAAGAATCTGTAAATAAAGCAGCAAAATTCTTACTTTCTTTATATAATGTTTTTGTTGAAAAAGATTGTTCTATTGTTGAAATTAATCCACTTGTAACAACGGGTGATGGTGATGTTTTGGCTTTAGATGCGAAATTAAATTTTGATGATAATGCATTATTTAGACATAAAGATATTTTAGAATTACGTGATTTAGAAGAAGAAGATCCAAAAGAAATTCAAGCATCTAAATATGATTTATCATATATTGCTTTAGATGGTGACATTGGTTGTATGGTTAATGGTGCCGGATTAGCCATGGCTACAATGGATACAATTAATCATTTCGGTGGTACTCCAGCTAACTTCCTAGACGTTGGTGGCGGTGCTACAAAAGAAAAAGTAACTGAAGCATTCAAAATCATCTTGGGGGATGATAATGTTAAAGGTATTTTTGTAAATATCTTCGGTGGAATTATGAAATGTGATGTGATTGCAGAAGGTATTGTAGCAGCAGTTAAAGAAGTCGAATTAACTTTACCTTTAGTTGTTCGTTTAGAAGGCACAAACGTTAAACGTGGTAAAGAGATTTTAAATGAATCTGGTCTAGCAATTGAACCAGCAGCAACAATGGCTGAAGGTGCACAACAAATTGTTAAACTTGTTAAAGAAGCGTAAGGAAAGGATGGGAACACTAAAATGGGTGTATTTATAGATAAGAATACTAAGGTAATGGTGCAAGGTATTACAGGGTCTACTGCCCTTTTCCATACAAAACAAATGCTTGATTATGGCACACAAATTGTCGCAGGGGTAACACCAGGTAAAGGTGGACAAGTTGTTGAAGGCGTGCCAGTGTATAATACAGTAGCTGAAGCTAAAAAAGAAACAGGTGCTAACGTATCAGTAGTTTACGTACCAGCACCATTTGCTGCAGATTCAATTTTAGAAGCAGCTGATGCAGAATTAGATATGGTGATCTGTATTACTGAACATATTCCAGTTGTTGATATGATTAAAGTGAAACGTTATTTAGAGGGTAGAAAAACACGTTTAGTTGGACCGAACTGTCCTGGTGTAATTACGGCAGATGAATGTAAAATTGGTATTATGCCAGGTTATATTCATAAAAAAGGGCATGTAGGTGTTGTTTCTCGTTCAGGTACTTTAACATATGAAGCAGTACATCAATTAACTGAAGAAGGTATTGGTCAAACCACAGCAGTAGGTATCGGTGGGGACCCAGTTAACGGTACAAACTTTATCGATGTACTTAAAGCATTTAATGAAGATGAAGAAACAAAAGCTGTTGTTATGATTGGCGAAATCGGTGGTACTGCTGAAGAAGAAGCAGCTGAATGGGTCAAAGCAAACATGACTAAACCAGTGGTTGGTTTTGTTGGTGGACAAACAGCACCTCCAGGAAAACGTATGGGCCATGCAGGTGCAATCATCTCAGGTGGTAAAGGAACTGCTGCAGAAAAAATTAAAACGCTTAATGAATGTGGTGTTAAAACAGCAGATACACCATCAGAAATTGGTACAACACTAATTGAAGCGGCAAAAGAAGCAGGCATTTATGAAGAACTATTAACAGTGAAGTAGCAATTATGTAATTAATAATTGAATTCAAACTGTCAACAATTACTGAAATTTGTTGGCAGTTTTTCTTATATATATCGTAGACTACAATATATTATAAATGACTGAACGCTCTATTTTTCACATGTTATGAAATCAAAAAGTATACATAATCTTTTAATATTATTACTCCTTACATTTATATATCAAATTTGTCTTATAAATGAAATTTTACTGTTAATGATTCACGGTATAATAAATTAAAAGGAGACATTTACTTCATGAATGATTTTATTTTATTAAAAATGAGATGGATAGGGTATACGACCCAACATATTCATCATTTACTCAATGTATTTCCAAAATTTTTCAATGTTAATGAACATGATCAATTTGAAATGATCAATGAATGGGAATCTCTATATTTAAAAAAGAAGCGTTTTACTCAATTAACAGAGATTTCTTACGATTATATTCAAACCCAACTTTCTAGATATCAGGTTAACTATGTTACTTCATTTTCTTCTCAATATCCTTCATTGCTTAAAACTATTTACGACTATCCTTTTATATTATTTTATCGTGGAAATATACATTTATTATCATCTACGTATACTTTAGGTGTTGTAGGTTCACGTGAGGCCACAAATTATTCTAAGTGTGCACTAGATTATCTATTTCCTCACTTTATAAATATTCCACTAACGATTGTATCCGGTTTAGCGAAAGGTGCTGATAGCATAGCTCATCAATTCGCATTAAAACATCATCTTCCAACTATTGCAGTTCTAGGTTTTGGTCATTTAAATCATTATCCAAAGGAAACACGAAAGTTACGCAATATAATTGAAGAAACTGGTTTAGTCATAAGTGAATATCCTCCTTTAACAAAAATAAACAAATATCAATTCCCTGAAAGAAATCGTCTGATAAGCGGGTTGTCTCGTGGTGTATTAATTACTGAAGCTAAAATTAAAAGTGGTAGTCAAATTACAATAGATTGTGCTTTAGATCAAAATAGAAATGTTTATGTACTGCCTGGATCAATGTTTAATCCTTTGACAAGAGGAAATTTATTACGTGCTCAAGAAGGTGCAATGATTGTTTCAGAAGCAGAAGATATATTATATGATTATCGCTTTTTAAACGATTAAATATATAAATAATTAATTGTGAAAATTCAAAGGATATTTCACAAAAAAATATCTATATTGGATTAAAATATTGACAAAAACAAAATTAACCGTTTATCATTTATCTTTAGTAATTGAAAAAGCAAGGGGGAATTCACTTTGGCAGATAATTTAGTCATCGTTGAGTCGCCTGCAAAAGCGAAAACCATTGAAAAATATTTAGGTAAACGATATAAAGTTATTGCTTCTATGGGACACGTACGAGATTTACCAAGAAGTCAAATGGGTGTAGACGTAGAAGATAACTATGAACCAAAATATATAACTATTCGAGGTAAAGGTCCTGTTGTTAAAGATTTAAAAAAATATGCGAAAAAAGCTAAAAAAGTTTTCTTAGCTAGTGACCCTGACCGCGAAGGTGAAGCGATTGCTTGGCATTTATCAAAAATTTTAGAACTTGAAGAATCAAAAGAAAATAGAGTTGTATTTAATGAAATCACTAAGGATGCAGTAAAAGAAAGTTTTAAACATCCTCGTGGTATTGAAATGAATTTAGTTGATGCACAACAAGCGCGTCGTATTTTAGATAGACTTGTAGGTTATAATATTTCTCCAGTACTATGGAAGAAAGTAAAAAAAGGATTGTCAGCTGGTCGAGTACAATCAGTTGCTTTAAGATTAGTCATTGATCGTGAAAATGAAATCCGTAATTTTAAACCAGAAGAATATTGGTCAATTGAAGGTGAATTTAGATATAAAAAATCAAAGTTCACTGCTAAATTCTTACATTATAAAAACAAACCGTACAAATTAAAAACAAAAAAAGATGTTGAAAAAATTACATCCGAATTAAATGGTGATGAATTTGAAATCACTAATGTAAATAAAAAAGAAAAAACGAGATACCCTGCAAATCCATTTACAACGTCTACGTTACAACAAGAAGCAGCACGTAAACTTAATTTTAAAGCACGTAAGACTATGATGTTAGCACAGCAATTATATGAAGGTATCGATTTGAAACGACAAGGTACAGTTGGATTAATCACATATATGAGAACAGATTCAACACGAATCTCACAAACTGCTAAAGATGAAGCAAAATCATATATTGAAGAGAAATATGGTACTGAGTATACTTCAAACCGTAAAACAAAAGGTAAACAAGGGGATCAAGATGCCCATGAAGCTATTCGTCCAACAAGTACATTACGTACACCAGATGAAATGAAAGCATATTTAACACGTGATCAACATCGCTTGTATAAATTAATTTGGGAACGTTTTGTAGCAAGTCAAATGGCTCCTGCAGTTTTAGATACTGTGGCTTTAGATGTAACACAAAATGACATTAAATTTAGAGCAAATGGACAAACAATCAAATTTAAAGGCTTTATGACATTATATGTTGAAGCAAAAGATGACAAAGATAATGATAAAGAAAATAAATTACCAAAATTAAATCAAGGTGACAAAGTAACTGCAACACAAATTGAACCGGCACAACATTTCACTCAACCACCTCCACGATACACAGAGGCACGATTAGTTAAAACATTAGAAGAATTAAAAATTGGTAGACCTTCAACATATGCTCCAACGATTGACACAATTCAAAAACGTAATTATGTTAAACTTGAAAGTAAACGTTTTGTACCAACTGAACTAGGAGAAATCGTGTATGAGCAAGTGAAGGATTACTTCCCAGAAATTATTGATGTTGAATTTACAGTTAATATGGAAACCTTGCTCGATAAAATTGCTGAAGGTGATATCGGTTGGAGAAAAGTTATCGATAATTTCTATGGTAGTTTTAAATTAGATGTTGCACGTGCAGAGGAAGAAATGGAAAAAGTTGAAATTAAAGATGAACCAGCCGGCGAAGATTGTGAAGTATGTGGAGCTCCTATGGTAATAAAAATGGGACGTTATGGTAAATTTATGGCGTGCTCGAATTTCCCAGATTGTCGAAATACAAAAGCTATTGTTAAAACTATTGGTGTCACTTGTCCAAAATGCAAAGATGGCGATGTAGTTGAGAGAAAATCTAAGAAAAATAGATTATTTTATGGTTGTTCGAATTATCCAGAGTGTGATTTTATTTCTTGGGATAAACCAATAGGAAGAGATTGTCCAAAATGTAATCATTACTTGATGCAACATAAAAAAGGACGTAGTTCTCAAGTGATTTGTTCTAATTGTGACTATAAAGAAGAAGTACAAAAATAGAGTTTTATTAAAGGAGAATGTATATGAGTCAAACTGTTAATGTTATAGGCGCAGGATTAGCTGGTTCAGAAGCAGCTTATCAATTAGCAGAACGTGGTATTAAAGTGAATTTAATCGAAATGCGTCCTGTTAAACAAACGCCTGCCCATCATACAGATAAATTTGCTGAGTTAGTATGTTCTAATTCACTACGTGGTAATGCATTAACAAATGGTGTAGGTGTGCTTAAAGAAGAAATGCGACGTTTAGATTCATTAATCATCGCAGCAGCTGATAAAGCTAGAGTTCCAGCTGGTGGTGCATTAGCAGTAGATAGACATGACTTTGCTGGTTATATTACAGATACATTGAAAAATCATCCTAATGTAACTGTTTTGAATAAAGAAATTCACAGTATTCCAGAAGGACATACAATCATTGCAACAGGCCCGTTAACAACTGAACATTTAGCTAAAGAAATTGTAGAAATTACAGGTAAAGATCAACTATATTTCTACGATGCAGCAGCTCCAATCATTGAAAAAGATTCAATTGATATGGATAAAGTCTATTTGAAATCACGCTATGATAAAGGTGAAGCAGCATATTTAAACTGCCCTATGACTGAAGAAGAATTCAATCGTTTTTATGATGCGGTATTAGAAGCTGAAGTTGCACCTGTAAATGAATTTGAAAAAGAAAAATATTTTGAAGGATGTATGCCATTTGAAGTGATGGCTGGTAGAGGTCGTAAAACATTACTATTTGGTCCAATGAAACCAGTAGGATTAGAAGACCCTAAAACTGGTAAACGTCCATATGCAGTAGTGCAATTACGTCAAGATGACGCGGCTGGTACGCTTTATAATATTGTCGGCTTCCAAACACATTTAAAATGGGGCGCTCAAAAAGAAGTCATTCAATTAATTCCAGGTTTAGAAAATGTTGATATTGTTAGATATGGTGTGATGCATAGAAATACCTTCATTAATTCACCTGATGTTTTAAATGAAAAATATGAATTAATTAATAATGATAGAATTCAATTTGCAGGACAAATGACAGGTGTGGAAGGATATGTTGAAAGTGCAGCAAGTGGACTTGTAGCAGGTATCAATTTAGCGCATAAGTTACTTGGAAAAGGAGAAGTGATTTTTCCAAGAGAAACAATGATAGGCAGTATGGCTTATTATATTTCTCATGCTAAAAATGAAAAAAACTTCCAACCAATGAATGCTAACTTTGGTTTATTGCCGTCACTTGATCGCCGCATTAAAGATAAAAAAGAACGTTATGAAGCACAAGCATATCGTGCACTAGACTATTTAGAAAATTTCAAAAAAACGTTATAGATTTAAATTATAATAAAATATTTTGAAGGAATTTTTAAATTATTCACAAATTCTCAAAAGATTTTGAATTCTATAGCTAATTATTTTAGTCCCCCTCAGTTTATATGCTACAATGCATATGATGGAGGGGATTTTTAGTGGAAGAAATCCAAAAGAAATTTTTGAATATGCTTAAAGTTGAAAGAAATTTCTCCGACCATACATTAAAAGCGTATCATGACGATTTAGCTCAATTTAATCAGTTTTTAGAACAAGAACTTTTAAATTTAAGAACGTTTGAATATAAAGATGCAAGAAATTATCTAAGTTATTTATATTCCAATAATTTGAAACGTACTACTGTATCAAGAAAAATATCAACATTAAGAACATTTTATGAGTTCTGGATGACTCAAGATACATCTGTAAATAATCCTTTTATACAACTTGTACATCCTAAGAAAGAGCAATATCTTCCTCAATTTTTTTATGAAGAAGAAATGGAAGCATTATTTAATACTGTTTCAAACGATGCAAAAAAAGGATTAAGAGATAGAGTAGTAATTGAATTATTATATGCAACAGGCATTCGTGTTTCAGAACTTGTGAATATAAAGGTTATGGATTTAGATATGAATCTTCCAGGGGTAAAGGTATTGGGTAAGGGAAATAAAGAACGATTTGTGCCTTTTGGAGAGTTTTGTAGACAAAGTATTGAACAATATTTAGAAAAATTCAAACCACTTAAAGGTAAAAGTCATCCTTATTTAATTGTTAATATGAAAGGTGATCCTATTACTGAGAGAGGTATTAGATATCTTCTCAATGATGTAGTTAAACGTACAGCGGGGGTAACTGAAATCCACCCTCATAAATTAAGACATACATTTGCTACACATTTATTGAATCAAGGTGCAGACCTAAGAACAGTTCAATCTTTATTAGGACACGTTAACCTTTCTACAACTGGTAAGTATACACATGTATCTAATCAACAATTGCGCAAAGTGTATTTAAATGCACATCCTCGAGCAAAAAAGGAGAGTAAATAAATGAGTAAGACATCATTACATGCTACAACGATATATGCTGTAAGACACAATGGAGAAGCGGCAATGGCTGGAGACGGTCAAGTTACACTTGGTGAACAAGTAATTATGAAGCAAACAGCTAGAAAAGTAAGACGCTTATACGAAGGTAAAGTGTTAGCAGGATTTGCAGGAAGCGTAGCCGATGCATTTACATTATTTGAAAAATTTGAAACTAAATTACAACAATTTAGCGGTAATTTAGAACGCGCTGCTGTAGAACTTGCTCAAGAATGGCGTGGAGATAAGCAATTACGTCAACTGGAAGCCATGCTTATCGTAATGGATAAAGATGGTATTTTAGTGGTAAGTGGTACAGGTGAAGTCATTGCGCCTGACGATGATTTAATCGCTATTGGTTCAGGAGGAAACTATGCATTAAGTGCAGGAAGAGCACTTAAACGTCATGCTTCACATATGACTGCTAAAGAAATGGCATATGAAAGCTTAAAAGTGGCTTCAGATATTTGTGTATTTACAAATGATAATATTATTGTTGAGACTTTATAAATAACATATATAAACAAAACGGAAATGAATTGATATGGACATACATTAAGGTGGAGGTAATAGTAAATGGATGCAAACGGTATAAAATTAACACCTAAAGATATCGTATCTAAATTGGACGAATATATTGTAGGTCAAGAAGATGCAAAACGTAAAGTAGCAATCGCGTTAAGAAATAGATACAGAAGAAGTCTTCTTGATGAAGAAACTAAGCAAGAAATTGCACCCAAAAATATTTTAATGATTGGCCCAACTGGTGTAGGTAAAACAGAAATTGCACGCCGTATGGCAAAAGTCGTAGGTGCACCATTCATTAAAGTAGAAGCTACAAAATTCACTGAAGTTGGATATGTTGGACGTGATGTAGAAAGTATGGTTAGAGACTTGGTGGACGTGTCTGTAAGACTCGTAAAAGAGCAAAAGAAATCATTAGTTGAAGATGAAGCAACACAAAAAGCTAATGAAAAATTAGTAAAATTACTTGTTCCTAGTATGAAGAAAAAAGCAGCTCAAAATAATAATCCACTTGAATCTCTTTTAGGTGGTGCTATTCCTAATTTTAATCAGAATGACGAGGAAGAAGAAGCCCCTACAGAAGAAATCAAAACAAAACGGTCAGAAATAAGACAACAACTTTTAGCAGGTAAGCTAGAAGAAGAAAAAGTTAGAATCAAAGTTGAACAAGACCCTGGCGCATTAGGAATGTTAGGCACGAGTCAAAATCAACAAATGCAAGATATGATGAATCAATTGATGCCTAAACGAAAAGTAGAAAGAGAAGTACCAGTAAAAACAGCACGTAAAATTCTTACTGATGATTTTGCAGATGAATTAATTGATCAAGAAACTGCTAATCAAGAAGCTTTAGAATTAGCAGAACAAATGGGAATTATCTTTATCGATGAGATTGATAAAGTCGCTACAAACAATTCCAATAGTGGTCAAGATGTATCAAGACAAGGTGTTCAAAGAGATATATTACCAATCCTTGAAGGTAGCATGATTCAAACTAAGTATGGTACTGTAAATACTGAGCACATGCTATTTATTGGTGCTGGCGCTTTCCATGTTTCTAAACCAAGTGACTTGATTCCTGAGTTACAAGGGCGTTTTCCAATTCGAGTTGAACTTGAAAGCTTAACAGTCAATGATTTCTATAGAATATTGACTGAACCTAAGTTATCTCTTATAAAGCAGTATGAAGCACTGTTAAAAACTGAAGAAGTTACGGTCAACTTCTCTGATGAAGCGATAACACGATTAGCTGAAATGGCATATCAAGTGAATCAAGATACAGACAATATTGGTGCACGTCGATTACACACTATTTTAGAAAAAATGTTAGAAGATTTATCTTTTGAAGCACCAAATATGCCAAATGCAGTAGTAGATATAACACCACAGTATGTTGATGATAAGTTGAAATCTATTTCAACAAACAAAGATTTAAGTGCATTTATTTTATAATATAAATAAAGGAGAAATTTTATGAGCTTATTATCTAAAACTAGAGAATTAAATACATTATTACAAAAACATAAAGGCATTGCGGTAGACTTTAAAGATGTTGCTCAGACTATTAGTAATGTAACTGTTACAAATGTCTTCATCGTTTCTCGTAGAGGTAAAATTTTAGGTTCAAGTTTAAATGAACTTTTAAAGAGTGAACGAATTAGTAATATGTTGACTGAAAGTAAACATATTCCAAGTGAATACACTGAACTACTTATGCAAGTTCAACAAACTGAAGCGAATATTGATATTGATTCAGACTTGACAGTATTCCCTCCAGAACACAGAGATGTATTTATTAATAGTAGAACAACCATCTTCCCGATTTTAGGGGGAGGCGAACGCTTAGGTACACTGATTCTAGGAAGAGTTAAAGATGACTTTAATGAAAATGATTTAGTGCTTGGCGAATACGCTGCAACTGTTATTGGTATGGAAATTTTACGTGAGAAACATAATGAAGTTGAGAAAGAAGCACGTGATAAAGCTGCTATTACAATGGCAATCAATTCATTATCTTATTCTGAAAAAGAAGCGATTGAACATATTTTTGAGGAACTTGGTGGTAATGAAGGTCTATTAATTGCATCTAAAGTAGCAGATAGAGTAGGTATTACACGTTCTGTAATTGTAAATGCGTTACGTAAATTAGAAAGTGCTGGTGTAATAGAATCACGATCGCTTGGCATGAAAGGTACATTTATTAAAGTTAAAAAAGAAAAATTCTTAGATGAACTTAATCGAAGTGAATAAATATTTTTTAAAACTACTATCTATCTATTAAAATTAAGATAGTAGTTTTTTATTTTACACAGTTAAAAAATGTTGCGTAATGATTCTAGATATGATATTATTATTGACGGCTATAAAGCCAATACACACGTAGTGAATGTAAATATAAAGGGTGCAGTCTTAAGTATTGTCTTTATATTAGTTTACTATGGAGGTAATTAACCAATAGGAGGAATTTAACATGGCAGTAATTTCAATGAAACAATTACTAGAAGCCGGTGTTCACTTCGGTCACCAAACACGCCGTTGGAACCCAAAAATGAAAAAATATATCTTTACTGAAAGAAATGGTATTTATATCATTGACTTACAAAAAACAGTAAAAAAAGTTGAAGAAGCTTATAACTTCTTAAAACAAGTATCTGAAGATGGCGGTAAAGTCTTATTCGTAGGTACTAAAAAACAAGCACAAGAATCAGTTAAAGCTGAAGCAGAACGTGCTGGTCAATTCTACGTTAACCAAAGATGGTTAGGTGGAATCTTAACTAATTATAAAACAATCTCAAAACGTATTAAACGTATTTCTGAAATTGAAAAAATGGAAGAAGACGGTTTATTTGACGTTTTACCTAAAAAAGAAGTTGTTGAACTTAAAAAAGAATATGACCGTTTAATCAAATTCTTAGGCGGTATTCGTGATATGAAATCTATGCCTCAAGCATTATTCGTAGTTGACCCTCGTAAAGAGCGCAATGCGATTGCTGAAGCACGTAAATTAAATATCCCTATCGTTGGTATCGTTGACACTAACTGTGATCCTGATGAAATCGACTATGTTATCCCAGCGAATGATGATGCTATTCGTGCCGTTAAATTATTAACTGGTAAAATGGCTGACGCTGTCTTAGAAGGTCAACAAGGTATTTCAAACGATGAAGTAGCTGCAGAACAAAACATCGATTTAGATGAAAGTGAAGAAACTCAAAAAGCAGAATCAACTGAAGAAAATACTACTGTTGAATCAAACTAAGATATAGTTTAAATGGGTGATAAGATGTAATGCTTATCGCCCTTTTTTTAAAATATTTATTTAAAATGGATAGTAAATTGGGTATAAATATAAAAGATAAATATTCAATTATACTTTTAAATCAGATTTTATTTTTAAAATAACCTTAATTTAAAAAATTATTAATAAATCGTAATAGAGTATTGGAAATAATAGTACCTTTAATGGTAATATTTAAATATCATCTATTATTACAATTAGACATATTGGAGGAATAATTAATGGCAATTTCAGCAAAACTTGTTAAAGAATTACGTGAAAGAACTGGCGCAGGTATGATGGATTGTAAAAAAGCGCTAACTGAAACTGATGGAGATATCGATAAAGCAATCGACTACTTACGTGAAAAAGGTATTGCTAAAGCAGCTAAAAAAGCTGATCGAATCGCTGCTGAAGGTTTAGTACATGTAGAAGTAAAAGGTAATGAAGCAGCAATCGTTGAAATTAACTCTGAAACTGATTTCGTTGCTCGAAACGAAGGATTCCAAGAATTAGTTAAAGAAATTGCTAATCAAATCCTTGAAAGTAAAGCTGAAACAGTAGAAGCTTTATTAGAAACTAAATTAGCAAGTGGTCAAACAGTTGATGAAAGAATGAAAGAGGCTATCTCAACAATCGGTGAAAAATTAAGCATCCGTCGTTTTGCTATTAGAACTAAATCTGATAACGATGCTTTTGGTGCATACTTACACATGGGTGGACGTATCGGTGTATTGACTGTTGTTGAAGGTTCTACTGATGAAGAAGCAGCTAAAGATGTAGCAATGCACATCGCTGCAATTAATCCTAAATATGTTTCTTCAGACCAAGTAAGTGACGAAGAAATTAATCACGAAAGAGAAGTATTAAAACAACAAGCATTAAATGAAGGTAAACCTGAAAATATCGTTGAAAAAATGGTTGAAGGTCGTTTACGTAAATATCTTCAAGAAATTTGTGCTGTTGACCAAAACTTCGTTAAAGACCCAGATCAAACAGTTGAAGCTTTCTTAAAATCTAAAGGCGGTAAATTAGCTGACTTCGTACGTTATGAAGTAGGCGAAGGTATGGAAAAACGCGAAGAAAACTTTGCTGATGAAGTTAAAGGTCAAATGAAATAATTTGTTCACATTATTCTAACAAGAAAGAAGACACCTTTAAGGAATTCTATATAATAAAATTCTTTTATTATAGAAGACCATTAGTGTCTTCTTTACTTGTATATATTACATATCATTAATCATAGAGAGGAAAAAATAATGGCGCAGACTTCTAAATATAAACGTGTAGTACTGAAACTTAGTGGTGAAGCACTTGCAGGTGAAAAAGGTTTTGGTATCAATCCTATCATCATTAAAAGTGTAGCAAAACAAGTCGCTGAAGTAGCTAAAATGGATTGTGAAATAGCTGTTATCGTTGGTGGCGGTAATATTTGGAGAGGTAAAACAGGTAGCGATTTAGGCATGGACCGAGGTACAGCTGATTATATGGGCATGCTTGCTACTGTAATGAATGCATTGGCATTACAAGATAGTTTAGAGCAATTAGATTGTGATACACGAGTATTAACTTCAATTGAAATGAAACAGGTTGCTGAGCCTTATATTCGTCGTCGCGCAATTAGACATTTAGAGAAAAAACGCGTAGTTATTTTTGCAGCTGGTATTGGTAATCCATACTTCTCTACTGACACAACTGCAGCACTACGTGCAGCTGAAGTAGAGGCCGATGTCATTTTAATGGGTAAAAATAATGTTGATGGTGTGTATTCTGCCGACCCAAAAATTGATAAAAATGCTGTAAAATATGATCATCTAACACATATTCAAATGTTACAAGAAGGCCTACAAGTTATGGATTCAACTGCTTCTTCATTCTGTATGGATAATAACATTCCATTAAATGTATTCTCTATTATGGAAGAAGGCAATATTAAACGTGCCGTTATGGGCGAAAAAATTGGTACATTAATTACTAAATAATTAGAGGTGTAAATGTATGAGTGAGATAATTCAAGATACAAAATCTAGAATGAAAAAATCAATTGAAAATTTATCACGTGAATTAGCTAATATTAGTGCGGGTAGAGCGAATTCTAATTTATTAAACGGAGTAAATGTTGATTATTATGGTGCCCCAACACCAGTTCAACAGTTAGCGAGTATAAACGTGCCTGAAGCACGCTTACTTGTCATTTCTCCATATGATAAATCATCTGTAGCTGATATTGAAAAAGCGATTATTGCTGCTAACCTAGGTGTGAACCCTACTAGTGACGGTGAAGTTATTCGTATCACTGTTCCTGCTTTAACTGAAGAACGTCGTAAAGAATTAGTTAAAAATGTTAAAAAAATCGGTGAAGATTCAAAAGTTTCAATCCGTAATATTCGTCGTGATATCAATGATCAATTGAAAAAAGACGAAAAAAATGGAGACATTACTGAAGATGATTTAAGAAGCCAAACAGAAGATGTTCAAAAAGTAACAGACAATTCAATTAAAGAAATTGATAATTTAGTTGATGAAAAAGAAAAAGATATTATGTCTGTTTAATATTTCATCATACTCTTCTATGACAAGATTATAAATTGTTTTAGTCTAAACTGTGCCAAGTCAGACTTTGGTACAGTTTTTTAATTTGCTTATTCAATGCCATTATTTAGTATGATAAAATGATAGATGATTTCTTAAATAACCTATATAATATAACAGAAATGATCAGGCTCGGAGGAAAGACCATGTTTAGAAAGCTAATAAAAAGAAATAAGACTAAAATCAATCAAAATGATGATTTAGATATACATAATTTACCTGAACATATAGCAATTATCATGGACGGAAATGGTCGTTGGGCAAAAAAGCGTAAAATGCCTAGAATTAAAGGTCACTATGAAGGTATGCAAACCATAAAAAAAGTGACACGTGAAGCAAGTCATTTAGGTATTAAATATTTAACTTTATACGCTTTTTCAACGGAAAATTGGTCAAGACCTGAAAGTGAAGTTAATTATATCATGAATTTACCTGTGAATTTTTTAAAAACATTTCTACCAGAACTTATAGAGAAAAATGTTAAGATAGAAACTATTGGTTTTTTAGATGCAGTACCCCAATCAACAATTGAGGCGATTAATTATGCTAAAGAAAAAACCAAAAATAATACAGGCTTGAAATTAGTATTTGCCATTAATTATGGTGGACGAGCTGAACTTGTTCAAAGTATGAAATCAATTTATGATGAACTTCAACGTAATGGTCAAAACAGTGATGATATTGATGAATTGATGATTTCCAAACATTTAATGACCCATCCAGATCCAGATCCAGATTTATTAATACGTACATCTGGAGAACAACGCCTTAGTAACTTCTTAATTTGGCAGGCTTCGTATAGTGAATTTATTTTTAATGAGAAGTTATGGCCAGACTTTGATGGTGAAGAATTAAAACAATGTATAAAAATATATCAATCTCGCCAAAGACGTTTTGGAGGATTAAGTGAGGAGTAAATTATGAAAGTAAGAACATTGACCGCGATTATAGCATTGCTTATTTTTCTACCTATATTATTAAAAGGTGGAACTATTTTAATGCTTTTTGCTTATTTGCTGGCGCTCATTGCTTTAAAAGAATTGTTAAATATGAATATGATTAAATTTTTATCAATTCCAGGTATTTTCAGTGCTATAGCGCTTATTATTATTATGCTTCCTCAGTCTGCCGGAGATTGGGTGAGTGATGTTCAATTAAAAAGTTTAATTGCAATGAGCTTCATACTATTAAGTTATACTGTACTTTCGAAAAACAGATTTAGCTTTATGGACGCTGCATTTTGTTTAATGTCTGTAGCATACGTTGGAATAGGATTTATGTATTTTTATGCTACACGTTCTTATGGTTTACATTATATACTTTTTGCATTTTTAATCGTATGGTTAACAGATACTGGCGCATATATATTTGGACGATTAATGGGAAAACACAAACTATGGCCAGTTATTAGTCCAAACAAAACGATTGAAGGTTTTATTGGAGGACTCATTTGTAGTTTAATTGTTCCACTTGTAATGATGTTTTTTGTAGATTTTCATCTAAATATCTGGCTGTTATTATTAATTACAATTATTTTAAGTGTATTTGGTCAATTAGGTGACTTAGTAGAATCTGGTTTTAAACGTCATTTTGGTGTTAAAGATTCAGGCAGAATCTTGCCAGGACATGGCGGTATTTTAGATAGATTTGATAGCTTTATGTTTGTTTTACCACTGTTAAACATTCTATTACTACAAATGTAATAAAAAATTAACGTTTTATTTATTTATGAAAAGCATATAATGATATAATTGAGGAGTTATTGAGTTCACATTTGATTAATATTATACAATCGTGTACTTTATAGCTCTTTTTTTAAAACTGTTTTTTTATACTAGAAATTATTATAAAATTTAAAATCTAAAATCTTATAATCTAGATAATTTAAATATTAAAATTAATTGAGGTGTTGTAAGTGAGTTATTTAATCACAATCGTCTCATTTATTATCGTATTTGGTGTACTCGTTACAGTACATGAATATGGACATATGTTTTTTGCAAAACGTGCAGGTATTATGTGTCCAGAATTTGCGATTGGAATGGGACCCAAAATTTTCAGTTTCCGTAAAGATGAAACGTTATATACAATACGTTTACTTCCAGTTGGTGGGTATGTAAGAATGGCAGGAGATGGATTAGAAGAACCACCCGTTCAGCCAGGAATGAATGTTAAAATAAAACTAAATGAACAAGATGAAATTACACATATTATTTTAGATGATCAACATAAATTCCAAAAAATTGAAGCGATTGAAGTTAAACGATGTGATTTTAAAGATGATTTATATATTGAAGGTATTACAGCATATGATAATGAAAGACATCATTTTAATATTGCTAAAAAAGCTTACTTTGTTGAAAATGGTAGTTTAATTCAAATTGCACCAAGGCATCGTCAATTTACACATAAAAAACCATTACCTAAGTTTTTAACTTTATTTGCGGGCCCATTATTTAACTTTATTTTAGCTCTCGTACTATTTATTGGCTTAGCTTATTATCAAGGTACGCCTACCCCTACAGTAAAACAATTAGCAGACAATTATCCAGCACAAGAAGCTGGATTAAAAGCTGGAGATAAAATTGTTCAAGTTGGACACTATAAAATTAACGATTTTAGCGATATTCAAAGTGCACTTAATAAAACGAAAGACCATCAAACAACAATTAAAATTGTACGAGATGGTCACACCAAATCACTAGATGTTACACCTAAAAAACAAGTGATTAAACAGACAAAATTAAATTCTAAAACTTCT
The DNA here is from genome assembly GCF_001836075.1 of Staphylococcus sp. HMSC035D11. NCBI lineage: Bacteria > Bacillati > Bacillota > Bacilli > Caryophanales > Staphylococcaceae > Staphylococcus > Staphylococcus sp. HMSC035D11. The sequence goes on along the minus strand of NZ_KV827241.1, from coordinate 78,193 downwards.
TATGTATTAGGTTTTCAACCTGCGAATGAACATTCACTATTTAAGCCATTAGCATTAGGCGTACAACAATTTTTAGATGCAAGTGTACTTATTTTTAAAGCAGTTGGAACAATGATTGGAAGTATTTTCACAGGTGGCTTTACTTTTGATATGTTAAATGGTCCAGTGGGTATTTATCACAATGTAGATTCTGTAGTAAAACAAGGTATTATTGCATTAGCATACTATACGGCATTGCTGAGTGTTAACTTAGGGATTATGAACTTATTACCTATTCCAGCTTTAGATGGTGGTAGAATTTTATTTGTTATTTATGAAGCGATATTTAGAAGACCAGTAAACAAAAAAGCTGAAACTGCAATTATTGCTGTTGGAGCTATATTTGTAGTGATTATTATGGTCTTAGTCACTTGGAATGATATACAACGTTATTTCTTATAATTTAGGAGGATAAAAAATGAAACAATCGAAAGTCTTTATACCAACAATGAGAGAAGTCCCTTCTGAAGCTGAGGCTTTAAGTCATCAGTTGTTATTAAAAGCAGGTTTAATTAAACAAAGCACAAGTGGTATTTATAGTTATTTACCCTTAGCAACACGTGTACTAAATCATATTTCTAAAATCATTCGTGAAGAAATGGAAAATATTGATGCAGTTGAGATTTTAATGCCAGCATTGCAGCAAGCAGAACTTTGGGAAGAGTCGGGACGTTGGGGCGCTTATGGTCCTGAATTAATGCGATTAAAAGACCGTAATGGAAGAGAATTTGCTTTAGGACCTACTCACGAAGAAGTAGTGACTTCTATCGTTAGAGACGAATTAAAGTCTTATAAACAATTACCATTAACATTATTCCAAATTCAATCTAAGTTCCGTGATGAAAAACGTCCACGTTTTGGTTTATTACGTGGAAGAGAGTTCATCATGAAAGATGCTTATTCTTTCCATGCTGATGAAGCATCATTAGATCAAACATATCAAGAGATGTACAATGCTTATAGTCGTATTTTTAAACGTGTTGGAATTAATGCGCGTCCAGTAGTAGCTGATTCAGGTGCTATTGGCGGTAATCATACACATGAATTTATGGCTTTAAGTGAAATTGGTGAAGATACGATTGTGTATAGTGAAAATAGTGATTATGCAGCAAATATTGAAAAAGCTGAAGTTAAGTATTATCCAAATGAGAAACATACAGACATTAAATCACTAGAAAAAATAGAAACGCCAAATATTAAAACAGCTCAAGAATTGGCTGACTTTTTAAATCGTCCAATTGATGAAATTGTAAAAACAATGATTTTCAAAGTGGATGGAGAATTCATGATGTTCTTAGTAAGAGGCCATCACGAGCTCAATGATGTGAAGGTGAAAGCATACTTTGAAACTGATAATGTGGAAATGGCGACTCAAGATGAAATTGTAAATTTACTTGGAGCAAATCCTGGTTCATTAGGACCTATTCATAATAAAGACATTAAAATTATTGCTGATAATTTTGTTAAAGATTTAAATAACATAGTGGTAGGTGCTAATGAAGATGGCTATCACTATATTAATGCAAATGTTGAGCGTGATTTTAATATCGATGAATACGGAGACTTTAGATTTATTTTAGAAGGTGAACCGTTAAGTGATGGTTCTGGAAATGCAAAATTTGCAGAAGGTATTGAAGTTGGACAAGTATTTAAACTGGGAACGAAATATTCTGAAGCAATGAATGCTAAATTTTTAGATAATCAAGGTAAAGCGCAACCTTTAATTATGGGTTGCTATGGTATCGGAGTGTCTAGAACATTAAGTGCGATTGTTGAGCAAAATAATGATGAAAATGGTATTATTTGGCCAAAGTCAGTCACTCCATTTGATTTACATTTAATTACAATCAATCCTAAAAAAGAAGAACAACTTGAATTAGGAGATAAATTATACTCAGAATTACAATCTAAATATGATGTACTTTATGATGATCGTAAAGAGCGTGCAGGCGTTAAATTTAATGACGCTGATTTAATTGGTTTACCGATAAGAATTGTTGTAGGTAAAAATGCAAGTGAAGGTATTGTTGAAGTTAAAGTGCGTCAAACGGGTGAAAGTGAAGAAGTTCATGTTAATGAATTAGACAATCACATTGCTTCACTCTATGAAAAACTATAGGTGCACATGAATAAAAATGGTTGGAACATTTTGTTGTTTCCAACCTCTTTTATTGTTTTTATTAGTTAAACTGTAATCATGAAAAATAAATGTGAAAGTAGTATAATATAAATCAAGTTTTTTAAAGTAAATGATAAGTTCGAAATAAGGTGGTTATTCTTTGTGGCAATGACAAGTCAGGAAAAATTTAGAGTACTTGCCGATCAAATTAAGATTTCAAATCAATTGGATAAAGAAATACTTGAAAAAGGTGAACTCACACGAATAGATGTATCAAATAAAAATAGAAGTTGGGAATTTCAAATTACGTTACCTTATTTTCTTTCAAATGAAGATTATTTAATCTTTACTCATGCAATTAAAGAAGAGTTTAAAGATATTGCACATGTGGACTGGCATTTTACAATTCAAAATACATCGAATCAAGATGAACATGTGATTAAATATTTTGGACATTGTATTGAACACACAGCTTTATCACCAAAAGTGAAGGGTCAACTTAAACAAAAACGTTTAATTATGTCAGGTAATGTTTTAAAAGTAATGACTTCAAATGATATTGAAAGAAATCATTTTGATAAAGTATGTAATGGTAGTTTAGTAAAAGCATTTCAAAAATGTGGCTTTGATATAGATAAAGTAATATTTGAAACTGATGATTCGAATAGAGATGAAGATCTTGCTTCATTAGAGGCACATATTCAAGAAGAAGATCAACAAAGTGCTAAAGAAGCTACAGAAAAAATTGAAAAAATAAAAGCTGAAAAAGCAAAACAACAAGATAATAACGGCAGTAGTGTTGAAAAATGTCAAATAGGAAAGCCAATTCACGTTGAAAATATTAAACCTATTGAAACAATTATTGAAGAAGAATTTAAAGTAGCCATTGAAGGGGTTATCTTTGATATTAACATTAAAGAACTAAAAAGTGGACGTCACATTGTTGAACTTAAAGTGACAGACTATACAGATTCTTTAGTATTAAAAATGTTTACTAGAAAAAATAAGGATGATTTAAATCACTTTAAAGCCTTAAGTGTAGGTAAATGGGTACGTGCACAAGGTCGTATAGAAGAAGATACGTTTGTACGTGATTTAGTCATGATGATGTCAGATATTGAAGAAATCAAAAAGACACCTAAACAAGATAAAGCAGAAGAGAAACGTGTCGAATTTCATTTACATTCATCAATGAGTCAAATGGATGGTATTCCAAACATCAGTGCGTACGTTAATCAGGCTGCAGCATGGGGACATAAAGCAATAGCTGTTACTGATCATAATGTGGTTCAAGCTTTTCCTGATGCTCATAGTGCAGCGGAAAAAAATGGAATTAAAATGATTTACGGGATGGAAGGCATGTTAGTCGATGATGGTGTGCCTATTGCCTATAAACCTACTGATAGAAATTTAAAAGAAGCTACATATGTAGTGTTTGACGTCGAAACAACAGGTTTATCTAATCAATATGATCAAATTATCGAACTTGCTGCTGTCAAAGTTAAAGACGGCGAAATTATAGATAAATTTGAAAGATTTAGTAATCCACATGAAAAATTATCAGAAACAATAATTAATCTGACACACATTACAGATGACATGCTAGTGGATGCACCAGAAATTGAAGAAGTACTAACAGAATTTAAGGAATGGGTAGGAGATGCCATTTTTGTAGCGCATAATGCTTCATTCGATATGGGCTTTATTGATACAGGGTACGAACGATTAGGTTTCGGTCCATCAACTAATGGAGTGATTGATACTCTTGAATTATCACGTACCATTAACACTGAATATGGTAAACATGGATTAAATTTCTTAGCTAAAAAATATGGCGTTGAACTTACTCAACACCATAGAGCGATTTATGATACTGAAGCAACAGCTTATATTTTCATTAAAATGGTTCAACAGATGAAAGAACTAGGTGTGACTAATCATAAAGATATTAATAAAAAATTATCAAATGAAGATGCCTATAAACGTGCACGACCAACCCATGTCACACTCATAGTTCAAAATCAAGATGGACTCAAGAATTTATTTAAAATCGTAAGTGCTTCTTTAGTAAAATATTATTATAGAACACCTAGAATTCCACGATCATTATTAAATGAATATCGAGAAGGCATTCTAGTAGGTACAGCTTGTGATGAAGGGGAATTATTTACAGCTGTGATGCAACGTGATCAATCTGAAGTTGAAAAAATAGCAAAGTATTATGATTTTATAGAAGTACAACCACCTAAGCTTTATCAAGATTTAATCGATCGTGAATTAATCCGTGATACTGAAACATTGTATGAAATATATGATCGTATTTTAAAAGCGGGAGAAAGTACAGGAATACCTGTGATAGCTACTGGTAATGCTCATTACTTATTTGAGCATGATGCTATTGCTCGTAAAATTTTAATTGCATCACAACCAGGTAATCCATTAAATCGTTCCACACTTCCAGAAGCACATTTTAGAACAACAGATGAAATGTTAGATGAATTTCATTTTTTAGGAGAAGATAAAGCCTATGATATTGTTGTTAAAAATACGAATGAATTAGCAGACCGAATTGAGAAAGTAATTCCAATTAAAGATCAATTATTTACGCCACGTATGGAGGGCGCTAACGAAGAAATACGTGAATTAAGCTATACAAATGCGAAAAAATTGTATGGTGATGACTTACCGCAAATTGTCATTGATCGTCTCGAAAAAGAATTAGATAGTATTATTGGTAATGGCTTTTCAGTTATCTATCTCATATCACAACGGTTAGTTAAAAAGTCATTAGATGATGGATATTTGGTAGGGTCACGTGGTTCTGTAGGTTCGAGCTTTGTTGCAACGATGACAGAGATAACAGAAGTGAATCCGCTCCCTCCACACTATATATGTCCACATTGTAAGACGAGTGAATTTTTTGATGATGGGTCGGTAGGTTCAGGATTCGACTTACCTGATAAAACATGTGAAACATGTGGTGGCGAATTAATTAAAGAAGGTCAAGATATTCCATTTGAGACTTTCTTAGGATTTAAAGGAGATAAAGTACCAGATATTGACTTGAACTTTAGTGGTGAATATCAACCGCATGCCCATAACTATACGAAAGTACTTTTTGGAGAAGATAAAGTATTCCGAGCAGGTACAATTGGTACAGTGGCTGAAAAAACGGCATTTGGCTTCGTTAAAGGATATCTAAATGATCAAGGTATTCATAAACGTGGTGCGGAAATCGATAGACTTGTCAAAGGATGTACAGGTGTTAAACGTACAACTGGACAGCATCCAGGAGGAATTATTGTAGTTCCTGATTATATGGATATTTACGATTTTACACCGATACAATATCCAGCAGATGATCAAAGTGCATCTTGGATGACCACACACTTTGATTTCCACTCGATTCATGATAATGTGTTAAAACTCGATATACTTGGACACGATGATCCTACAATGATACGGATGTTACAGGATTTATCGGGTATCGATCCTAAAACGATTCCTGTTGATGATAAGGAGACAATGCAAATATTTAGTAGTCCGGCTTCTTTAGGTGTAACAGAAGAGGATATTTTATGTAAGACAGGCACATTTGGTGTACCTGAATTTGGTACAGGTTTCGTTCGTCAAATGTTAGAAGACACTAAGCCAACAACATTTTCTGAACTTGTACAAATTTCAGGTTTATCACATGGTACCGATGTGTGGCTTGGTAATGCACAAGAGTTAATTCGCTCAGGCATCTGCGATTTATCCAGTGTAATTGGTTGTCGTGACGATATTATGGTATATCTTATGTATGCTGGGCTTGAACCATCAATGGCCTTCAAAACAATGGAGTCTGTGCGTAAAGGTAAAGGACTTACGGATGAAATGATAGATGCGATGAAAGCGAATGATGTACCTGATTGGTATTTAGATTCATGCTTAAAAATTAAATACATGTTCCCTAAAGCTCACGCAGCTGCTTACGTACTTATGGCTGTACGTATTGCATACTTTAAAGTGCATCATCCGTTATACTATTATGCAGCATATTTTACAATTCGTGCATCAGACTTTGATTTAATTACAATGATTAAAGATAAAGAAAGTATTAAGAACACAGTTAAAGATATGTATTCTCGTTATATGGATTTAGGAAAAAAAGAAAAAGATGTATTAACAGTATTAGAAATAATGAATGAAATGGCACATCGTGGATTTAAAATGCAGCCGATTAGCTTAGAAAAAAGTCAAGCTTTTGATTTCATTATTGAAGATGATACATTGATCCCACCATTTATTGCTGTGCCAGGATTAGGTGAAAACGTAGCTAAACGTATTGTTGAGGCACGTGAAGACGGTCCATTTTTATCCAAAGAAGACCTTAATAAAAAAGCAGGTTTATCTCAAAAAATTATTGAATACCTTGATGATTTGGGTTCATTACCAGATTTACCAGATAAAGCACAATTGTCCATTTTTGATATGTAAATGGACAACTTAGAAGTATTAATAGTAGCTTCATTTGTTTAAGCATATAAAGTATGTTATAATTAGTTTGTGTAAAAATTTAGACTCAGGCAGAAAGAGTGGGCATATACCCGCTCTTTTCTATTTGCCAAAAAAGGAGGCCTGTATGAGTAAAATTACTGAAGAAGTAGAAACTATCATTACTCCCATTTTAGATGATTTAAACTTTGAATTAGTTGATGTTGAATATGCAAAAGAAGGCAAAGATCGTTTTTTGAGAATCTCTATTGATAAAGAAGGTGGCGTGGATTTAAATGATTGTACGCTTGCTTCTGAAAAAATAAGTGAAGCAATGGATCAAAATGATCCTATTCCTGAAATGTATTATCTTGATGTAGCTTCACCTGGAGCTGAACGTCCACTAAAAAAAGAAAAAGATTATCAAAATGCGATAGAGCAACCTATATTTGTATCTCTTTATGCGCCAATTGAAGGTGATAAAGAATGGTTAGGCATTCTGAAGTCTGTCGATGATGACACAATAACTATGGAAGTTAAAGAAAAAGCAAAGAAAAAAACAATTGAGATACCAAGAAATAAAATTGCAAAAGCACGTCACGCTGTAATGATTTAACGTGATGAGGAGGAATAATTGTGGCAAGTAATGAATTATTATTAGCAACTGAATACTTAGAAAAGGAAAAGAAAATTCCAAGAGAAGTTTTGATTGATGCAATTGAAGCAGCTTTAATTACTGCATATAAGAAAAATTATGATAGTGCTAGAAACGTCCGTGTAGAATTAAATATGGATGAAGGCACATTTAAAGTCATCGCACGTAAAGAAGTTGTAGAAGAAGTATTTGATGATCGTGAAGAAGTTGATTTAAGCACAGCTTTAGTTAAAAATCCTGCTTATGAAATAGGTGATATTTACGAAGAAGATGTCACACCTAAAGACTTTGGTCGTGTGGGCGCACAGGCTGCTAAACAAGCAGTAATGCAACGTCTAAGAGATGCTGAAAGAGAAATTTTATACTCTGAGTTTATTGATAAAGAAGAAGATATTTTAACAGGTGTGATTGATCGTGTTGATCATCGATATGTGTATGTTAATTTAGGTAGAATCGAAGCGGTTTTATCTGAAGCTGAAAGAAGTCCTAATGAGACATACATTCCAAATGAAAGAATTAAAGTCTATGTTAATAAAGTAGAGCAAACAACAAAAGGTCCACAAATTTATGTGTCAAGAAGTCATCCGGGTTTATTAAAACGTTTATTTGAACAAGAAGTTCCAGAAATTTATGATGGAACTGTTATTGTGAAATCAGTTGCACGTGAAGCAGGAGATCGTTCTAAAATTAGTGTATACTCTGAAAATCCAGATATAGATGCAGTGGGAGCTTGTGTAGGTGCAAAAGGTTCACGTGTTGAAGCGGTTGTTGAAGAATTAGGTGGAGAAAAAATCGATATTGTTCAATGGGATGAAGATCCAAACGTTTTTGTACGTAATGCTTTAAGCCCATCACAAGTTTTAGAAGTTATTGTTGATGAAGATAACCAATCTACTGTAGTGGTAGTACCTGATTATCAATTATCATTAGCTATTGGTAAACGTGGACAAAATGCGCGCTTAGCTGCCAAACTTACAGGATGGAAAATTGATATTAAATCTGAAACAGATGCTCGCGAAGCAGGGATTTATCCTGTAATTGAATCTGAAGAAAAAGCTGATGAAATAGTATTTTCTGAAGATAAAGATATTGAAATTGATGACATAAATTTAGAAGAAACAAACTTAACAACAGCTGAATTATCAGCGGAAGTTGATGAAACTTCAAATGAAGCACAAGACGCTTCAGATAATAAAGAAGAACATTAATACGTTTAAGCATATGGGGTGAGTAGTAAATGAAGAAGAAGAAAATTCCAATGCGCAAATGCATCATCACGAATGAAATGCGTCCTAAAAAAGACATGATTCGAGTAGTAATTAATAAAGAAGGCGAAATTTTCGCTGATGGTACTGGAAAACAACAAGGTAGAGGTGCATATGTTTCAAAAGATGTTAAAAGCGTAGAAGATGCTCAAAAAAATGGTGTACTCGAGAAGTACTTTAATGAAAGTCCTGAAAAATTAGATCCTGTATATAAAGAAGTAATTCGATTAATTTATAGAGAAGAGATTCCTAAATGATAAAAGAACAGATATTTAATTTTTTAGGCTTAGCGATGAGAGCTAGAAAAGTTAAAGTTGGAGAATCAGTACTCATATCTGAGATAAAAAAACGTAATATTAAACTTGTGATTTTATCTACTGATGCTTCAGATAACGCTAAAAAGAATATAAAGAATAAATGTGACACATATCATGTTCCGTTTAGAGTTTTCGGTACGAGAGTAGAATTAGGACAATCATTGGGCAAAGAAGAACGTGTAAATGTTGGCGTGACAGATTCAGGTTTTGCTAAAAAACTTATGTCGATGATTGATGAATATTGTAAGGAGTGATTATATGAGTAAAAAGAGAATTTACGAATATGCGAAAGAATTAAATGTTAAAAGTAAAGAGATTATAGATGAGTTAAAGAAAATGGACGTTGAAGTATCCAATCACATGCAAGCATTAGAAGATGACCAAATTAAGATGCTTGATAAAAAGTTCAAATCATCACAAAATGAAGAAAATAAAAAACAAAACACTCAAAATAATCACCAAAAACAACAAAGTAAAAAAGATAATAATCAAAACAAATCTAATTCAAAGAAAAAAAACAATAAAAATAGCAAAAACAATAAAAACAATAAAAACAATAAAAACAACAAAAATAATAATAAAGGTAAGAATAACAAATCTGCTGCTGAACCTAAAGAAATGCCTTCAAAAATCACGTATGAGGGAGGTATTACAGTAGGAGAACTTGCTGATAAATTAAATATCGAATCATCTGGTATTATTAAAAAATTATTCTTGTTAGGTATTGTTGCTAATATTAACCAATCATTAGATGAAGAAACATTAGAACTTATCGCAGATGATTATGGTGTTGAAATTGAAAAAGAAGTTGTTGTTAATGAAGAAGACCTAACAACTTATTTTGATGATGAAGAAGACGATCCAGATGCAATTGAACGACCAGCAGTTGTAACAATTATGGGACACGTTGACCATGGTAAAACAACATTACTAGACTCAATTAGAAATACTAAAGTCACAGCAGGAGAAGCAGGCGGTATCACACAACACATTGGTGCATATCAAATTGAAAATAATGGTAAAAAAATTACTTTCTTAGATACACCTGGACATGCAGCTTTCACAACAATGCGTGCACGTGGTGCTCAAGTAACAGATATCACTATTTTAGTAGTAGCAGCAGATGATGGCGTTATGCCTCAAACAATTGAAGCAATTAACCATGCTAAAGAAGCGGATGTACCAACAATTGTTGCGGTCAACAAAGTTGATAAACCAACTGCAAATCCAGACCGAGTGATGCAAGAGTTAACTGAATATGGTTTAATTCCAGAAGATTGGGGTGGCGACACAATCTTTGTACCACTTTCAGCATTAAATGGTGATGGTATTGATGACTTATTAGAAATGATTGGTTTAGTTGCCGAAGTACAAGAATTAAAAGCTAATCCTGATAAGCAAGCAGTAGGTACTGTTATTGAAGCAGAATTAGATAAATCACGTGGACCAGCTGCGTCATTATTAGTTCAAAATGGTACGTTACATGTAGGTGATTCAATTGTAGTTGGTAATACGTATGGGCGCGTAAGAGCTATGGTAAATGATTTGGGTCAAAGAATTAAAACAGCTGGCCCTTCTACACCGGTTGAAATTACTGGTATTAACGATGTACCTCAAGCAGGTGACCGCTTCGTTATTTTCAAAGATGAAAAACAAGCGCGTCGTATTGGTGAAGCTCGTCATGAAGCAAGTGTGATTCAACAACGTCAAGAAAGCAAAAATGTTTCATTAGATAATTTATTCGAACAAATGAAACAAGGAGAAATGAAAGATCTTAATGTCATTATTAAAGGTGATGTACAAGGTTCTGTAGAAGCTTTAGCTGCATCTCTTATGAAAATTGATGTTGAAGGCGTAAATGTTCGTATTATTCATACAGCTGTTGGGGCAATCAATGAATCAGATGTTACATTAGCTAATGCTTCAAATGGTATTATTGTTGGATTTAACGTACGTCCTGATGCAGGTGCGAAACGTGCAGCAGAAGCTGAAAATGTTGATATGCGTCTTCATAGAGTCATCTATAATGTTATAGAAGAAATTGAATCAGCGATGAAAGGTTTATTAGATCCTGAATTTGAAGAACAAGTTATCGGACAAGCTGAAGTACGTCAAACATTCAAAGTTTCAAAAGTTGGAACCATTGCTGGTAGTTACGTGACTGAAGGTAAAATCACTCGTAACGCAGGCGTACGTGTCATTCGTGATGGTATTGTTCAATTCGAAGGTGAACTTGATACGTTAAAACGTTTTAAAGATGACGCTAAAGAAGTATCACAAGGTTACGAATGTGGTATTACAATTGCAAACTTTAATGACATTAAAGAAGGCGACATTATTGAAGCATTCGAAATGGTAGAAATTGAAAGATAACTAATTTGTAAGAGGCTAAAGTGTATATGATATAGGTAGGCACTTTAGCATTCTCTTCTAATCATATGTTAAATAATAAAGAGGTGACATATCCATGAGTAATATGAGAGCTGAACGTGTTGGCGAACAAATGAAAAAAGAAGTTATGGATATCATTAATAATAAAGTAAAAGATCCAAGAGTAGGATTTATTACTATTACTGACGTTGAATTAACAAATGATTTATCACAAGCCAAAGTTTTCTTAACAGTGCTTGGCAATAAGAAGGAAGTTAATGATACGTTTAAAGCTTTAGATAAAGCAAAAGGATTCATTAAATCTGAGCTAGGTTCAAGAATGAGATTACGTATAGTACCAGAGTTATTCTTTGAATATGATGAATCAATTGAATACGGTAATAAAATTGAAAAAATGATTCAAGATTTACACAAACAAGATAAATAATACTTTATCATTGTTATTAATCAGTGACATTCAATCAAATAACTTCAGAAAAAGAAGTTTAGATGCAACATATGATGGGGGTAGGACGATAACATTTACATGAATTCAGTCCTACTCCTTTTTATATGATTAATACTGATAAAATATGGATAAGACATTAGATGATTTAATAATACATAGTGAGACATAATAAACTAAAGGGTGTGAAAAAATGTACAACGGTATATTACCAGTGTATAAAGAACGTGGTTTGACCAGTCATGATGTTGTATTTAAACTTAGAAAAATCTTAAAAACTAAAAAGATAGGTCATACTGGAACATTAGATCCTGAAGTTTCAGGTGTACTACCTATCTGTATAGGGACAGCAACAAGAGTAAGCGACTATGTCATGGATATGGGGAAATCTTATCAAGCAACCATTACATTAGGTGAAAGTACGACAACTGAAGATCAAACTGGAGAAGTAATAGAAAAAGTAAATATATCATCGAATACGATTACTTCTATAGAAGTTGATCGTGTTTTAGAAGAATTTAAAGGAGTAATAGAGCAGATTCCTCCAATGTATTCCTCTGTAAAAGTAAATGGAAAAAAATTATATGAATATGCTAGAAAAGGAGAAACTATTGAACGGCCAAAACGACAAGTTAAAATTGATGAAATTGAACGAATATCTGATTTAACATTTATAGAACAAACATGTCATTTTGATATAAAAGTAACGTGTGGAAAAGGCACCTATATCAGAACGTTAGCAACAGATATTGGCAAAGCTTTAGGCTATCCTGCTCATATGTCGTTGTTAACTCGTATAAATTCGGGTGGATTTAATATAAATGAAAGTTTATCACTTGAAAAAATTTCTGAATTACATGAGCATGAAACATTACAACATTATCTATTTCCTATAGAATATGGTTTGAAAAGTTTACAACATGTAGTCATTGATGATGACACTTTAAAGTATAGAATCTTAAATGGTCAAAAACTCCTAAAAAAAGATTTTACTCTATCATTAGAAAAGCAATTTGTGTTTATTGATAAGATAAGTGAAAAAGCATTAGCCATTTATGAACATCATCCTGACAAAATTAATGAAATAAAGCCTAAAAAAGTATTTAATTAAAGGAGCCTTTGATTGATATGAAAGTGATAGAAATAACACATCCAATACAAAATGAACAACTCATAAAAGAAGATGTTGCAATGGCATTTGGTTTTTTTGATGGTATGCATCGTGGTCACAGTAAAGTATTTGAAGCATTAGATATACGTGCAAAAGAAAAAAATTTAAAAAAGGCAGTAACAACATTTGATCCGCATCCATCAGTAGTATTAAATCCTGAACGTAAACGTACAGATTACTTAACGCCACTATCTGATAAATTAGAAATGATAGAACAGCATGATATTGATTATTGTATTGTTATCAATTTCTCATCACGTTTCGCTAACGTCACAGCTGAAGAGTTTATCAAAGACTATATTATTAATAATCATGTTAAAGAAGTTGTTGCTGGATTTGATTTTACATTTGGTAAATTTGGTAAAGGAAATATGGCCGTGTTAAATGAAATAGATGAATTTAATACTACAATAGTCGGTAAATTAGATTTAGATTCTGAAAAAATTTCAACAACATCAATTAGACAAGCGTTACATGAAGGCAATCTACAAAAAGCTAATGATGAATTAGGGTATTTATATCGAATTAAAGGCACAGTTGTTCAAGGAGAAAAAAGAGGTCGAACAATCGGTTTTCCAACAGCTAATGTCCAACCTAGCGATGATTATGTCCTTCCTAAAAAAGGGGTATATGCGGTAAGTATTGAAATAGGTGCCGAACACAAAATATATCGTGGGGTAGCTAACGTAGGTGTTAAGCCGACATTCCACGATCCATCTAAAGCAGAAGTAGTGATAGAAGTAAATATTTTTGATTTTGAAGAAAATATTTATGGAGAACGTGTAATCGTATATTGGCACCATTATTTAAGACCAGAGGTAAAATTTGATGGTATAGATGCTTTAGTAAGTCAAATGAATGACGATAAAGAACGTGCAAAATATCTTTTAGCAGTTGATTTTGGTGATGATGTATCGTATAATATTTAAAGTTGAGTTTTTGAAAAACTTATTACTATTGAATCCTTTATCTTGGCAGGTTGAAACTCCGACGCCTTGCTCAGATTAAGGTGTAAACAAAAATTAGGAGGAATTTAATTATGGCTATTACTCAAGAACGTAAAAATGAAATTATTAAAGAATATCGTGTACACGAAACAGATACTGGTTCACCAGAAGTACAAATCGCTGTTTTAACTGCAGAAATCTCTGCATTAAACGAACACTTACGTGAACACAAAAAAGATCACCATTCACGTCGTGGATTATTAAAAATGGTTGGTCGTCGTAGACACTTATTAAACTACTTACGTAGTAAAGATATTCAACGTTACCGTGAATTAATTAAATCATTAGGTATTCGTCGTTAATTTTAAATATATTGAAGGGAAAGCACCATTTAGATTGGTACTTTCCTTTTTTTGTATTTTTATCATAAACACTAATATAAAAATATATAAATAAATGATATGATGTAAGTATTAGATTTCAGAGAGGAGATTCATAATGTCTCAAGAAAAGAAAGTGTTCAAAACTGAATGGGCTGGAAGATCGTTAACGATTGAGACAGGTCAATTAGCGAAACAAGCTAATGGTGCAGTTTTAGTACGTTATGGTGATACTGTTGTATTATCTACAGCAGTTGCTTCTAAAGAGCCACGTGATGGTGATTTTTTCCCCTTAACAGTTAACTATGAAGAAAAAATGTATGCGGCTGGTAAAATTCCAGGTGGATTTAAAAAACGCGAAGGTCGTCCTGGAGATGAAGCGACACTTACTGCACGTTTAATTGATAGACCAATTAGACCATTATTCCCTAAAGGTTATCGACATGACGTTCAAATTATGAATACTGTATTAAGTGCGGATCCAGACTGCTCCCCAGAAATGGCAGCAATGATTGGATCGTCAATGGCATTGAGCGTGTCTGATATTCCATTCCAAGGACCAATTGCCGGTGTAAATGTAGGATATATTGATGGAAAATACGTGATTAATCCAACACTTGAACAAAAAGAAGTATCTCGTTTAGATTTAGAAGTTGCTGGTCATAAAGATGCTGTAAATATGGTTGAAGCAGGTGCGAGTGAAATTACAGAACAAGAAATGCTTGAAGCGATTTTCTTTGGTCATGAAGAGATAAAACGCTTAGTTGCTTTCCAAGAAGAAGTTGTTGAGCATATTCAACCTGTAAAAAAAGAATTTATTCCTGTTGAACGTGATGAAGAATTAGTACAACGAGTAAAATCTTTAACGGAAGAAAAAGGATTAAAAGAAACTGTATTAACATTTGACAAACAACAACGTGATGAAAATTTAGATGCACTTAAAGCAGAAATCGCTACTGAATTTGTAGACGAAGCGGATCCAGAAAATGAGTTGCTTATCGATGAAGTATATGCGATTTTAAATGATTTAGTAAAAGAAGAAGTTCGTCGATTAATTGCAGATGAAAAAATTAGACCTGATGGACGTAAACCAGATGAAATTCGTCCGCTTGAATCAGAAGTTGGTTTATTACCACGTGCACATGGTTCTGGATTGTTTACCCGTGGACAAACTCAAGCATTATCTGTACTTACTTTAGGAGCATTAGGAGACTACCAACTTATTGATGGATTAGGACCTGAAATTGAAAAACGTTTTATGCACCACTATAATTTCCCTAATTTCTCAGTAGGTGAAACGGGTCCAGTGAGAGCGCCAGGTCGTCGTGAAATTGGTCATGGTGCACTAGGTGAAAGAGCGCTTAGATATATCATTCCTGACACTACAGAGTTCCCTTACACAATTCGTATTGTGAGTGAAGTATTAGAGTCAAATGGATCATCTTCACAAGCTTCAATTTGTGGATCAACATTAGCGTTAATGGATGCTGGTGTGCCTATTAAAGCTCCAGTAGCTGGTATTGCTATGGGTCTTGTCACTCGTGAAGATAGTTATACAATTTTAACTGATATTCAAGGTATGGAAGATGCTTTAGGTGATATGGACTTCAAAGTTGCTGGAACTAAAGAGGGAATTACTGCGATTCAAATGGATATCAAAATTGATGGTTTAACACGTGAAGTGATTGAAGAAGCTCTTGAACAAGCTCGTCAAGGTCGTTTAGCGATTATGGATCATATGTTACAAACAATCGATCAACCACGTAGTGAATTAAGTGCATATGCACCTAAGGTAGAAATTATGCATATCAAACCTGAAAAAATTCGTGATGTCATTGGCCCAGGTGGTAAAAAAATTAATGAAATTATTGACGAAACTGGCGTTAAGTTAGATATTGAACAAGATGGCACTATCTTTATTGGCGCTGTTGATCAAGAAATGATAAATAGAGCTCGAGAAATTATTAATGAAATTACACGCGAAGCTGAAGTTGGCCAAGTATACCATGCGAAAGTTAAGCGTATTGAAAAATATGGTGCTTTTGTAGAATTATTCCCAGGTAAAGATGCTTTATTACACATTTCTCAAATTTCTAAAGATAGAATAAATAAAGTTGAAGACGTTTTAAAAATCGGTGATACAATTGAAGTTAAAATTACAGAAATTGATAAACAAGGCCGTGTAAATGCGTCTCATAAAGTTTTAGATGAATAAGTGAATGAAGTTAAGGTTAGGACAAAATGAAGTCCTAACCTTCTTTATATATATAAAGAATGATTTTATGAAAGTATATATTTTTTTATTAAAGGTCTTTTACTCCTTAGTTACAACACACTTTAATAGTGTACATCCTTCGTAAATTAAATTATAATAAATTATGAGTTTATATGGACGGGAATTAATTATAGGAGGTAACATTTTGAGTTTAGTAAAGAAAAAGAATGACGATATTCGCATTATTCCACTTGGGGGCGTAGGCGAAATCGCTAAAAATATGTATATCGTCGAAGTAGACGATGAGATGTTTATGTTAGATGCAGGATTAATGTTTCCTGAAGATGAAATGTTAGGAGTAGATATTGTTATTCCTGACATCCAATATGTAGTAGAAAACAAAGATAAATTAAAAGGGATATTTTTAAGTCATGGTCATGAACATGCAATTGGTGCAGTGAGTTATATTTTAGAGCAAGTTGATGCACCAATTTATGGATCAAAACTTACTTTAGCTTTAGTTAAAGAAAGTATCAAAGAAAGAAATATAAAGAAAAAAGTACGATATTATACTGTAAATCATGATTCAGTGATGAGATTTAAAAACGTCAATATTACTTTCTTTAATACATCACATAGTATTCCAGATAGTTTAGGTATCTGTATTCATACTTCACACGGTTCAATTGTATATACAGGTGAATTTAAATTTGACCAAAGTTTACAAGGGCATTATGCTCCTGATATGAAACGCATGGCTGAAATTGGAGAAGAAGGTGTTTTTGCTTTGATTAGTGATTCAACTGAAGCAGAAAAACCTGGTTATAATACTCCAGAAAATGTCATAGAATCGCATATTTATGATGCATTTGCTAAAGTAAAAGGACGCTTAATTGTTTCATGCTATGCATCGAATTTTATTAGAATTCAACAAGTATTGAATGTTGCTAGTAAATTAAATCGTAAAGTATCTTTCTTAGGAAAATCTCTTGAAAGTTCATTTAATACTGCACGCAAAATGGGATATTTTGATATTCCTAAAGATTTATTGCTTCCAATCAATGAAGTTGAAAACTATCCTAAAAATGAAGTCGTTATTATAGCAACAGGTATGGAAGGCGAACCTATTGAAGCGTTGAGTCAAATGGCCCAACATAAACATAAGATTTTAAATATTGAAGAGGGCGATTCAGTTTACTTAGCCATCACTGCTTCAGCAAATATGGAAGTTATTATAGCCAATACGTTAAATGAACTTGTTCGAGCAGGTGCACATATTATTCCAAATAATAAAAAAATTCATGCCTCTAGTCATGGTTGTATGGAAGAATTAAAAATGATGATTAATATTATGAAACCTGAATACTTTATTCCTGTTCAAGGTGAATTTAAAATGCAAATTGCTCATGCAAAATTAGCAAATGAAGCAGGTGTTGCACCTGAAAAGATTTTCCTTGTCGAAAAAGGTGATGTGATTCATTTTGATGGCTCACACATGGTATTAAATGAAAAAGTAAATTCAGGTAATATTCTTATCGATGGTATAGGTGTAGGAGACGTTGGAAATATTGTGTTAAGAGATCGTCATCTTCTTGCAGAGGATGGTATCTTTATTGCAGTAGTAACATTAGACCCTAAAAATAGACGTATAGCTGCTGGACCTGAAATTCAATCACGCGGATTCGTTTACGTACGTGAAAGTGAAGAATTAATGCAAGAAGCGGAAGATAAAGTTCGAGAAATTGTGGAAGCTGGACTACAAGAAAAACGCATTGAGTGGTCTGAAATTAAACAAAATATGCGCGACCAAATTAGCAAGCTTTTATTCGAAAGTACAAAACGTCGCCCAATGATTATTCCAGTTATTTCTGAAATTTAAAAGATATACATTTAATAAAGAGGTCGGGACAATATCACTTTTATAAAATAATTAAAAATATAAACGTTTATCATTCTTATTTATAGATTCATTGATGTATTAAATTGAAAGTATATAAAAGATAAGACATTTACCCTAACTTTTATAGTGAACTCTATAATTTTAAAAGATGATTTGACTCATTTATTTTTAATTATTTAAAAATGGGCTTAAGAGTCTATGTGATACATATTGTCTCAACCTCTTTCATACTTTTAACTCTAAAACATAACTTACATTTTTTTATATTTTTGAAAATGTCATTATTATAATTAAAAATAAAAGAAGGTGTAACATTTGCCACGAACTAAGAAAAAAACAACGACTAGAAAAACCAATTCAAAGACGAAAACGAAAGCACGCCAAACTAAAAAGAAAAAGCAACAAAAAACAGATAGTTCTATAAGGTATATTATTGCTATTGTAATTGTGATTATATCTATTTTAGGAATATTTCAATTAGGGCTTGTTGGTAGAATGATTGATAGCTTTTTCAATTATTTATTTGGCGCAAGTCGTTACCTTACATATATTTTAGTAAGTTTAATTACGATTTATATTGCAATGCAAAGACATTTTCCAAAAACACGTCGTACATTCGGTCTCATTTTATTACAATTTGTATTACTGATTGTTTCTCAACTCATTTATTATTTTTCTAAAGGAGAAGTTGCGAAAAGAGAACCGGTATTGTCTTACGTCTATAAATCTTATGAACATACTCATTTTCCAAATTTCGGTGGAGGTATTATAGGCTTTTATTTATTAAAATTATTTGTACCTTTAATCTCTATTGCTGGGATTATCATTGTGACTTTGATTTTACTGATATCGAGCTTTATCCTATTACTAAAATTACATCATAGAGATGTGGCGAGAAACACAATTGATTATTTTAAACGTTCTACTCAGAGTGCCTCATCTACTTTAAAAGAAAAAAGAGAAGCAAATAAAATTAGAAGAGAAGAACGATTACGTGAAAAAGAAGAACAGCGTCAAGCATTGGCACACCAAAGAGAATTAGAAGAACAACAAAGGAAAGATGAAGTCATGAAAGATGTGAGTGACTTCCCAGAAGTGAAACAGCAACATGAAGATATTCCTATATATAGCCATCATGCAGCAACGGATGAAGAAAAAGTACGATCTAAACGTAAAAAACGTCAATTTGACATAGACCATCAAGATAAAGAACCTACGCATGTGTCTGCGTCAAATTCTATGAAAAAAGATAAAATAAAACACGTTTCTAATGATGACGATACGAATAATAGTTCGATCATAGAAGCAGGAGAAGTTGGCAATGTAGCCTATCACATTCCTCCTTTATCATTACTTAAACAGCCAACAAAACAAACGACAACTTCAAGAGCTGAAGTACAACGTAAAGGTCAAATATTAGAATCAACCATGAAAAATTTTGGAGTTAATGCTAAAGTGACTCAAATTAAAATTGGACCGGCTGTCACTCAATATGAAGTTCAACCAGCTCAAGGTGTTAAAGTAAATAAAATCGTTAATTTACATAATGATATAGCTTTAGCACTTGCTGCGAAGGACATTCGTATTGAAGCGCCTATACCTGGACGTTCAGCTGTAGGCATTGAGGTTCCAAATGATAAAATTTCTTTAGTTACGCTAAAAGAAGTTTTAGAATCTAAGTTTCCAGCAAAAAATAAATTAGAAGTCGGTTTAGGACGAGACATCTCCGGAGAACCAATGACTATTGAATTGAATGAAACACCTCACTTATTAGTGGCTGGTTCTACAGGTAGTGGTAAGTCAGTATGTATCAACGGTATTATTACGAGCATTTTATTAAACGCTAAGCCACACGAGGTAAAATTAATGTTAATTGATCCTAAAATGGTAGAATTAAATGTATATAATGGTGTTCCACATTTATTAATACCTGTAGTAACAAATCCTCATAAAGCATCACAGGCATTAGAGAAAATTGTAGCTGAAATGGAACGTCGTTACGATTTATTTCAACATTCGTCTACTAGAAACATTGAAGGATACAATCAATTTATAAGACGTCAAAATGAAGAACTTGATGAAAAGCAATCAGAACTTCCTTATATCGTTGTCATTGTTGATGAATTAGCAGATTTAATGATGGTGGCAGGAAAAGAAGTTGAAAATGCAATACAGCGTATCACACAAATGGCCCGTGCAGCCGGTATACATTTAATTGTAGCAACACAACGTCCTTCTGTAGATGTTATCACGGGGATTATTAAAAATAATATCCCTTCAAGAATTGCATTTGCTGTAAGTTCACAAACAGACTCTAGAACAATCATAGGCTCTGGAGGAGCAGAGAAATTATTAGGCAAAGGCGACATGCTTTATGTTGGTAATGGTGAATCCACACAGACACGTGTTCAAGGTGCATTTTTAAGTGATCAAGAAGTACAAGAAGTTGTAAATTATGTAGTTGAACAACAAAAAGCAAATTACGTAAAAGAAATGGAACCTGATGCTCCTGTAGAGAAATCAGAAATGAAAAGTGAAGATGCACTATATGATGATGCATACGCTTTTGTAATTGAGAAACAAAAAGCAAGTACGTCGCTTTTACAAAGACAATTCAGAATTGGATATAATCGTGCATCAAGATTAATGGACGATTTAGAGAGAAATAATGTTATTGGTCCACAAAAAGGCAGTAAACCAAGACAAGTTTTAATAGATTTTGAGAATGAAGAGGTGTGAGTATGACTGAATTGAACTCAGTTTTTAAAGTAAAAGAATATATTTTTAAAAAAATAAAAAATCATTCTTTAAAACCTGGTGATAAACTTCCTAGCAATTTATCTATTGCTAGAGAAGTTAACGTTAAAACAGATGATGTCTATGAAGCGATTGGAGAACTTATTATTGAACAAGTTTTAACTGATAATTTTGAAGAAGGAACAAGTATAAAGGCTCTACAGCCCTTTTATTATCCTTTAAATAAATTATTTAGTATTAGTGAAATGATTAAAAAAGCGGGATATGAAGCAAGTACAGAATATTTGAGTTTAGAGCAGCAACCCGCTTCTTTATTAGATGCAAAAATGTTAGATATTGAAGATAAGCAGCCTATAACAATTATTGAAAGACTACGTACTGCGAATCATCATCCAGTTATTTATTGTTTAGATAAGATTGCTGAACATCATTTAACTTGTACCGAATATCAAGAAAGTGATGGATCGATGCTTAATGCAATTGAACTTAATACTGGGCATAAGGTAGCTTCTGCTGAAACTGAAATTGAAGCAATCAGTTATGAACCTCATATTTCTAGCATATTGAATGCTGAACCACATGAGGGATTAATGTTATTAAAGGTTGTCCATTATGATGAAATGGGTAAACCTATTTTATACTCATTAAATTATATAAAAAGTAGCCTAGTGAAGTTTAAATTAACACGCACAAAAATTTAATAACAGGTAAAGGAGTGATTGATTATTTTGAAACAATATACTAATCATCAAATACATATTGATATTCTTCCAACTGAGAAATTTAAAACAACGATGATCACATTTAAATTTATGGCACCACTTGATTACGAAACAATTACTGCTCGTTCATTACTAAGTAAAGTATTGGTTCGTGCCACAAAAAAATGGCCAACAGATAAATCATTTAATAAACAATTATCAGAGCTTTATGGAGCTTATATTAATAGCTTTGTTTCTAAATTTAAAGATAAACATGTCATTACTATTTCTTTAGAAATTGTAAATGAACGTTATCTTAAAGATACTACACCATTATTTGAAAAAGGTTTGAATTTATTAAAAGAAGTCATCATGAATCCACTTGTTGAGAATAATTCATTCAACTCTACATTTGTTACTCAAGAAAAATCATTATTACATAAAAAAATAGAAGCGATGATTGACAATAAAGCGCAATATTCATTTATTAATTTATTAAAATATATGTTCAAAAATGAAGCTTATCGTTATTTAGCTATAGGTCAAATAGAAAATATTGCGCGTATTACAAATGAAAGTTTGTATGATACATATAAATCTATGATAAATAATGACATGTGTTCAGTGTATGTAGTGGGAAATGTAAATGAAAAAGAAGTTACATCACTCATAGAAAATTCATTTAGTCTTAGCTCAACGACGTTTGACTTTAATCATAATGTAAATACTGACTGTACCGACCAATCTACTGAAACAATCATTGAAAAAGATACCGTTGACCAAGCTAAATTAAATTTAGGTTATCGTTTTCCAACTCATTATGGAAACGAAGATTACTATGCACTTGTCGTATTAAATACTATGTTTGGCGGTGATCCTTCTTCAGTACTATTTAATGAAGTACGTGAAAAACAAAGTCTAGCTTATTCTATTCATTCGCAATTAGATGGAAAAAATGGCTATTTATTTGTATTAAGTGGTGTATCTGTTGAAAAATACGATATTGCAAAAACTACAATTATTGAAGAATTCGAGAAGTTTAAAGTAGGAGATTTCTCTGAAGAAAAATTAGCATTAGCTAAAAAAATTATCATTTCACAACGACAAGAAATTGCAGATAGACCTAAAGGTATTATTGAAGTCATGCAAAATCAACTACTTTTAAATCAGCCTCAATCAGATAAAGAATACATGGAATTAATTAATAAAGTGACTAAAGAAGATGTCGTTAAAATGGCAAATCAAGCCTATTTAGATACGATATATGTATTAACGAAGGGAGGTCAATCATAGTGCAAGAACAATATTATGAATTAATTGATGAACGCGTCTATAAACATGAACTAAATAATGGATTACGCTTATTTGTAATTCCTAAAAAAGGATTTCAAAAAACATATGTGACCTATACAACTCAATTCGGTTCGTTGGATAATACATTTAAACCTCATCATAAAGATCAATATGTGACTGTACCAGATGGAGTAGCACATTTTTTAGAGCATAAGTTATTTGAAAAAGACGATGATGAAGATTTATTTACTGCTTTTGCCAATGATAATGCTCAAGTCAATGCATTTACAAGTTTTGATCGTACGAGTTATTTGTTTAGTGCAACTGATCAAGTTGAACGAAATATTCTACGTTTACTTGATATGGTGGAAACACCCTATTTTTCAAAAGAAACAGTAGACAAAGAAAAAGGGATTATTGCTGAAGAAATTAAAATGTATCAAGAACAACCAGGATATAAAATTATGTTCAATACATTACGCGCAATGTATCATCATCATCCAATTAAAGTAGATATTGCAGGTAGTGTTGAGAGTATTTATAGTATCACTAAAGATGATTTATACTTATGTTATGAAACGTTTTATCATCCATCCAATATGGTATTATTTGTCGTAGGAGATGTGGATCCTAAACGTATTTGTAATGTTATTGAAGAACATGAAAATCGTCGTCATAAAACAAATCAACCTTCTATTCAAAGAGGAGCAATAAAAGAACCAAATGAAGTAGTTCAATCATTTGTATCTGAAAAAATGAAATTACAGTCTCCACGTTTAATGCTAGGGTTTAAAAATGAACCTTTGGATGAAGCCCCTGAGAAATATGTTCAAAGAGATTTAGAAATGACTTTATTTTTTGAACTCGTATTCGGTGAAGAAACAGATTTCTATCAATCTCTTCTTAATGATGATTTAATTGATGATTCATTTGGATATCAATTTGTTCTTGAACCTACTTATAGTTTCTCAATTATTACAAGTGCTACTCATGAACCGGATCAATTAAAGGATAGGTTACTTACTGAATTAAAGAAATATAGAGGAAACTTAAAAGATTCAGAAGCATTTGAATTATTGAAGAAGCAGTTTATTGGTGAATTTATCTCTAGTTTGAATTCCCCAGAATATATTGCAAATCAATATGCAAAATTATATTTTGAGGGTGTAAGTGTATTTGATATGTTAGATATTGTAGAAAATATTACTTTAGATAGTATTAATGAAACTGCCAAACAATATCTAAATATTGACCGTCTTGTTGATAGTCGCTTGGAGATAGATTAAATATGAAGGCATTAGTATTTGGTGGTTCTGGTAGTATTGGTAGTGCGATTGTAGATCGTTTATTAAAAGAGGGATATGAAGTAGTACTTCAATATTATCAATCTGATATCTCATCCTTAGAAAAAAAGTATAAAGGTGAAGCCGTAGAATTCATTCAAATGGATTTGACTCATGATATTGATTTAAATGATATATTTAGTCATATAAAACAGTTAGACTGTTTAATTTATAGTAGTGGTACATCATTATATGGCATGCTACAAGATATGAAAGATAAAGAGATAGATGAATGTTATCATATTCATGTCAAACAGTTGATTCGATGCTGTCGATATTTCATAGACCTATTGAGAAAAAGTACAAATGGTAGAATTATTGTTATCTCATCAATTTGGGGCGAGACGGGAGCAAGTATGGAAACTATTTATTCAGCAATGAAAAGTGCTCAAATTGGATTTGTAAAGGCCCTCAGTCAAGAGCTAGCATTGACGAATGTCACTGTGAATGCTATAGCACCTGGTTTTGTTTCAGGACGTATGGCTAAAGCATTCAGTGATGAAGACAAAGCAGTTATCTTATCTGAACTACCACAACAAAGAATGATAGCTCCACAAGAAGTAGCACATGTGTGTGCTTATTTATGCCATCCTAATGCTAAGAGTATTACAGGAACAGTCCAAAAGGTTAATGGTGGTTGGTATATTTAAAAAGTATCCTAAATTTTAAATGCAGATTTGACGATTCGTTTTTTATAATCAATGATATAATAAATTTAATTATATAAGGGGAATATTTCAAATTGTATTTAAACAAGGGGTTGGTTAGATGACTGTTGCTAAAAAAAAGGAATGGTATTTAGAATACGAGATAATTGTTAATCGGGCTGGACTTTTAGGCGACGTATCGAGTTTACTTGGTATGTTAGGAATTAGTATTATTACTATAAATGGTGTTGATCAAGGGCGTCGTGGATTACTTATTAAGACAGATAGTCTTGAAAAAGTCACACGTTTTGAAAATATCATTCATGAATTGAAAGAAATAGAAATAACAAAGTTAAGAATTCCAGAGTTACGTGATCGTTTAGCAGTGCGTCATGGTCGCTATATTGAACAAGATGCTGGTGACAAAAAAACATTTCGTTTTGAACGTGAAGATTTAGGTTTACTTGTCGACTTTTTAGCAGAATTATTTAAAGAAGATGGTCATAAATTAATAGGTATTAGAGGGATGCCTCGTGTTGGAAAAACAGAATCGATTGTCGCAGGTAGTGTCTGTGCGCATAAACGATGGCTATTTATAAGTTCAACATTAATTAAACAGACAGTTCGTAGTTCTCTTATAAAAGGTGAATATGATGCTAATCATGTTTATATTATTGATGGTGCGGTAACTGCTAGAGAAACAAATCCTAAACATCAACAGTTAGTTGAAGAAGTGATGACTTTACCGTCAATAAAAGTAGTTGAGCATCCAGATTTATTTATAGAAACAAATCAATATAGCATCGATGATTTTGATTATATTATCGAGCTACGTGAACATGAGAATCAAAAAATTGAATATGATCACATGAAACAACAAGTTAAACAACAAGCAATTAAAAGCAAAAACACATTAGATTTTGGAGAAGATGTGTTTGGCGGTGGCTTCGGTTTTTTTGAGTAATGAAGGTGGAGGCGTCAAAAGTGAAAACAATTGGTGAAACCTTAAAAGGTAGAAGAGAAAGATTAGGAATGACATTAACAGAATTAGAACAACGTACACAATTAAAGCGAGAAACGTTAAAATATATTGAAGAGAATAAATTTGATCAACTTGCCAAAGTGGATTACGCTGAAGGTTTTATTAGACGTTATGCAAGTGTAGTTAATATGGATGTAAATCAACTCATTAAAGTGCATCATGAAGAAATTCCTAATCAACATAATCAACTCGATACACTTTTACATCATTATCGACACAACGAAGTGCCCGAATATCGTACTAAAAATAAAGAACCTATTCAATTATTGATTATGATTAGTATTGTTATAATTATTACTTTTATTATGTGGGTATTAGCAGTATTATTAATATAATATACATATAAATTAAGAAATGAGGTATTAAAATGAATATACCTAACCAGATTACAGTTTTTAGAGTGATTTT
Organism: Staphylococcus sp. HMSC035D11; assembly: GCF_001836075.1. Taxonomy (NCBI): domain Bacteria; kingdom Bacillati; phylum Bacillota; class Bacilli; order Caryophanales; family Staphylococcaceae; genus Staphylococcus; species Staphylococcus sp. HMSC035D11. The sequence goes on along the minus strand of NZ_KV827241.1, from coordinate 51,682 downwards.
GATTCCAGTATTTATATTATTTGCTCTAGTAAACTTTGGTTTTGGAAGTGTATCTGTATTAGGTGGATATGACATAAGAATAGAGCAACTTATTGCTGCTATTATTTTTATTGTAGCTTCTTTAAGTGATTTTTTAGATGGTTATTTAGCAAGAAAATGGCAACTTGTGACAAATATGGGTAAGTTTTTAGATCCATTAGCGGATAAATTATTAGTTTCTAGTGCTCTTATTGTTATGGTTCAATTAGGGCTAACTAATTCAGTTGTAGCAATTATTATCATTGCTCGTGAGTTTGCGGTTACAGGTTTACGTTTACTTCAAATTGAACAAGGATTTGTGAGTGCAGCAGGCCAATTAGGTAAAATTAAAACAGCTGTTACAATGGTAGCAATTATTTGGATTTTACTTGGTGATTTATTCTCAAACTGGATTGGATTCCAATTAGGACAAGTATTATTATACATTGGCGTATTCTTTACAATATTATCAGGAATTGAATATTTCTATAAAGGTAGAGATGTGTTTAAGCAATAAAAGTATAATCAAATAAAGTGAAATGTAATGAGAGTCGCATAAAATGACTCTCATTTTTTTGAGTTATTTTTTAGATTATATAATAGATTAAGTATAAAATATGAATTAAGACTATATAAGGGAGAGGGACATATGAATATATCTATCATAGCAGTAGGTTCAGAATTATTATTAGGTCAAATAGCAAATACAAATGGCCAATATTTATCAAAACTTTTCAATCAAATTGGAAAGAATATAGTTGAACATACAGTTATCGGTGATAATCCTGATCGTTTAGAATTTATTATTAGAGAAGGACTAAAAAGATTTGACACATTAGTGCTCACTGGTGGATTGGGCCCAACTAAAGACGATTTAACTAAACAGACAGTAGCAAAAGTATTAAATAAAAACTTAGTGACTAATGAAGAAGCATTAAATTATATTGAAGATTTTTTCAAAGAACAAGGGCAAGAAATGACACCTAATAATAAACAACAAGCACTTGTAGTAGAGGGAGCGAAAGTATTAAAAAATCATTATGGTATGGCTCCAGGTATGTTTATTGAAATGGATAATAAAAAAGTAATTCTGTTACCTGGTCCTCCGAGTGAAATGCAACCTATGGCTAAAAATGAGTTGCTTCCATTACTTATAGATAATGACAATACTATTTTTTCAGAGCAACTGAGATTTGCAGGAATTGGAGAATCGAAAGTTGAAACAGAACTTATGGATTTAATTGAAAAACAAACTAATCCTACGATAGCTCCGTTAGCAGGGAAACATGAAGTATATATTAGATTAACAGCAAATGCTTCTACACAAAGTGAATGTAAAACATTGATTCAACCTATAAAAGAAGAAATACTAGAACGAATTGGTCAATTTTATTATGGTTCAGATGACACATTGTTAGAACAATCTGTAATGGAACAAATGAATTCTACAGTAAGTATATATGACGGGGTAACGGATGGAGCGATTTATACTCGTTTAAAACGCTTTGATAAACAAAATATATTAAAAGGAATATTACCAGATAATGATATATTTTTAAATCATCATTCAAGTATTGAAATGCAATTAAGAGACGCCTCTTCATATGTAAAAGATTTATATAAAACTGAAATGGGTATAGCAATATTACATGAGAAAGAGGAAGTTTATCTAGCAATTAATACAAAAGATGATTTTAAAATGACTACATTTAAGATAACACAATCAAGAAATATACTGCCCAACAGAAGTCAAAATTATGTATTAATAAGATTATTAAATTGGCACTAAAATGTACTTAAATTAAAAAATGGTTATAATTTTCGGGCACATTTGTTCGATTTTGTATTCATTGTTCTTTTTTATACGAACAAATATTCGCAAAATACTTGTGTTTGAATATGGTTAAGAGTATAATATATATATAATATTAAATAGATAACTATCTCATATAGGAGGTTTCGCTTTGGATAATGATCGTCAAAAAGCTTTAGATACAGTTATAAAAAATATGGAAAAATCCTTTGGTAAGGGTGCAGTAATGAAATTAGGCGATAATAAAGGTCGTCGTGTATCTAGTGTATCAAGTGGTTCAGTTACTTTAGATAATGCACTAGGTGTAGGTGGTTATCCTAAAGGAAGAATTATTGAAATATATGGTCCTGAAAGTTCCGGTAAAACAACAGTAGCACTTCATGCCATTGCTGAAGTACAAAAAAATGGAGGCGTTGCTGCGTTTATCGATGCTGAACATGCACTTGATCCAGTATATGCTGAAGCATTAGGTGTTGATATAGATAATTTATATCTTTCTCAACCCGACCATGGTGAACAAGGTTTAGAAATAGCAGAAGCTTTCGTAAGAAGTGGAGCAGTTGACATTGTTGTTGTAGACTCAGTTGCTGCTTTGACTCCTAAAGCTGAAATTGAAGGTGAAATGGGAGATACACATGTTGGTCTTCAAGCACGTTTAATGTCTCAGGCTTTGCGTAAACTTTCAGGTGCAATTTCAAAATCAAATACTACAGCTATATTTATTAACCAAATTCGTGAAAAAGTTGGAGTAATGTTTGGTAATCCAGAAACTACACCAGGTGGTAGAGCATTAAAATTCTATAGCTCAGTACGTTTAGAAGTGCGTCGTGCAGAACAATTAAAACAAGGTCAAGATATTGTAGGTAACAGAACTAAAATTAAAGTTGTTAAAAATAAAGTAGCACCACCATTTAGAATTGCTGAAGTAGATATCATGTATGGTCAAGGTATTTCAAAAGAGGGCGAATTAATTGACTTAGGTGTAGAAAATGATATTGTCGATAAATCTGGTGCTTGGTACTCATATAATGGTGAGAGAATGGGTCAAGGTAAGGAAAATGTTAAAACATATCTTAAAGAAAACCCTCAAATTAAAGATGAAATCGATCGCAAATTACGTGAAAAATTAGGCATTTTCGATGGTGATGTTGAAGAAAATGAAGATAAATCATCACAAACATTATTCGATGAAGAATAATGTTAAATTTTTAATGCTTTAACTAGAATATACTTAAAAATATTAAAATTATTTTGTGTGAGAGTGAATGATGAGTTCGAAATGAATTCAATGTCACTCTCTTTCTTTTATAAGTATGTGTAGTGAAATTGAAGTGAAATTTCATATCTTGACACTACTGAGTACATAAACGTACAATTAATATGTATATTATTTATACAATTTATAAAAAATCATAGAGATTTTAATATACAAGCAAATACCTAGAAAAAGGAGGTGTTTATGTGAATTTATTAGACCTCCTACTCATTTTGCTGGGGATTATTCTAGGGGTTGTTGTAGGGTATTTTTTAGCCCGAAATATATTACATCAAAAGCAAATTCAAGCTAGACAAACTGCTAATGATATTATCAAACAAGGACAAAAAGAAGCAGATAATATCAAAAAAGAGAAATTATTAGAGGCAAAAGAAGAAAATCAAATCATTAGAGAACAAGTTGAAACAGAGCTACGTGAAAGACGTAGTGAGCTTCAAAGACAAGAAGCCCGAAATCTTCAAAAAGAGGAAAATTTAGATCGTAAATCAGAATTATTGGATAAAAAAGATGAGATTTTAGATCAAAAAGAATCCAAAATTGAAGAAAGACAACAACAAGTAGATGCAAAAGAGAGTAGTGTTCAGACGTTAATAATGAAGCATGAACAAGAATTAGAACGCATCTCCGGTCTCACTCAAGAGGAAGCAGTTAATGAACAACTTCATAGAGTGGAAGAAGAACTGTCACAAGATATTGCAGTGCTTGTTAAGGAAAAAGAAAGAGAAGCTAAAGAAAAAGTTAACAAATCAGCAAAAGAATTGTTAGCTACTACTGTACAAAGATTAGCTGCTGATCATACAACGGAATCTACTGTTTCAGTAGTTAATTTACCAAATGATGAGATGAAAGGTCGAATTATTGGTAGAGAAGGTAGAAATATTCGTACTTTAGAAACGTTAACAGGTATCGACTTGATTATTGATGATACTCCTGAAGCAGTGATTTTATCTGGATTTGATCCAATTAGACGTGAAATCGCTAGGACTGCATTAGTGAATTTGGTCTCTGATGGAAGAATTCATCCAGGTCGTATCGAAGAAATGGTAGATAAAGCTAGAAAAGAAGTAGATGACATCATTAGAGATGCAGGTGAACAAGCAACATTTGAAATCAATGTTCACAATATGCATCCAGATTTAGTGAAAATTTTAGGCCGTTTAAACTATAGAACAAGTTACGGCCAAAATGTCTTAAAACATTCTATGGAAGTCGCACATCTTTCTGGAATGTTAGCTGCTGAATTAGGCGAGGATGTTAGTTTAGCAAAAAGAGCTGGATTACTACATGATGTAGGTAAAGCAATTGATCATGAAGTTGAAGGTAGCCATGTTGAAATTGGTGTTGAATTAGCTAAAAAATACGGTGAAGTTGAAACTGTTATTAATGCGATTCATTCACATCATGGAGATGTTGAACCAACATCTATAATTTCAATTCTAGTAGCTGCTGCAGATGCATTATCGGCCGCGCGTCCAGGAGCACGTAAAGAAACACTTGAAAATTATATTCGTAGATTAGAACGCTTAGAAACTCTTTCAGAAAGTTATGAAGGTGTTGAAAAAGCGTTCGCAATTCAAGCTGGTAGAGAGATTAGAGTTATTGTTTCTCCTGAAGAAATAGATGATTTAAAATCTTACCGATTAGCTAGAGATATAAAAAATCAAATTGAAGAAGAATTACAATATCCAGGACATATTAAAGTGACAGTTGTTAGAGAGACTAGAGCAGTAGAGTATGCGAAGTAATTTTTAAAATTAAATAGGGACTCACTGAGTACTAAAAAACCTGAGACATGTTTAAAATGTCTCAGGTTTTTCATTATTTAAGTTGTAAATCAGTTTTTTTGATTTCAGAAAGAATTTCAGCTGTATCATAACAATTTGTAGCAATATTAGAATATCTTTCTGCTAAACGGTATGCGTTAATATATAATTCTAAGCTTTCTTTGGCCATATCTTCTGCATCTTCTGATTTTGATGGGTTTGCTTTTACAACTAGTTCTGCAAATTTTTCTGGATCGATATTAATAGACATTTAATTATACAACTCCTAAATTTTTATAATATTATAATAACATATGCTGTATGCATGCTAAAGTTAAGACTGTGTAATTTTAAAAAATATGAAACTCTACCTTTAATTATATAGTTATTTCAATTACACTATATTGTGAGAGGATGAACATTAATGCGAATTTTATTTATTGGAGATATCGTAGGAAAAGTAGGGAGAAATACCATTGCTGAATATTTGCCTAAATTAAAGCAAGCTTATAAGCCTACGTTGAGCATTGTTAATGCAGAAAATGCTGCTCATGGAAAAGGTTTAACTGAAAAATTATATAAACAATTGCTTAGAGATGGCGTGGATTTTATGACAATGGGTAATCATACTTATGGTCAAAGAGAAATTTATGACTTTATTGATGATGCTAAAAGAATGATAAGACCTGCTAATTTTCCGAGTGAAGCGCCAGGTGTTGGTATGCGTTTTATTCAGGTTAATGATATTAAAGTTGCCATCATTAACTTGCAAGGACGCTCATTTATGCAAGATATTGATGATCCATTTAAAAAAGCAGATCAATTGATTGAAGAAGCTAAAAAAGAAACTAATTATATTTTTGTAGATTTTCATGCAGAAACTACTTCAGAGAAAAATGCAATGGGTTGGTATTTAGATGGAAGAGTCAGCGCTGTTGTAGGCACACATACTCATATTCAAACATCTGATGAGCGTATTTTGCCCAATGGTACAGGCTATATTACAGATGTAGGTATGACTGGTTATTATGATGGAATACTAGGGATTAATCGCGAGGAAGTTATTAAGCGTTTTATTACAAGTTTGCCACAACGACATGTAGTGCCTGATAATGGTAGAAGTGTACTTTCAGGTGTTATTATAGATTTAGATAAAAATGGAAGAACCAAACTCATAGAACGCATTTTAATCAATGAGGATCATCCTTTTGATAAATAGTGTATAGTCCATTAGTATGAATTTAAATAAAAGCCACTGTTGACATAGTAAGACGGTGGTTATTTTTGTTATGATTTAGTATGAATTAATTCCACAGGAGGCTAATGATATGAAACCACAAATATCATGGAAAGTGGGCGGACAACAAGGTGAAGGTATTGAGTCAACTGGAGAAATATTTGCTACTGCAATGAATCGAAAAGGTTATTATTTATATGGATATCGACATTTCTCAAGCCGAATTAAAGGCGGTCATACAAATAATAAAATAAGAGTCTCAACTTCTCCAGTTTATGCAATTAGTGATGATTTAGATATTTTAGTTGCATTTGATCAAGAGACAATTGAATTAAATCATCATGAAATGAGAGAAGATAGTATTATTATTGCAGATGCTAAAGCTAAACCTTCTAAACCAGAACATTGTCGCGCTCAACTGATTGAATTACCGTTAACATTAACAGCTAAAGAATTAGGTACTGCACTGATGAAAAATATGGTAGCGATTGGTGCAACTTGCGCAGTAATGAAATTAGATACAACAACTTTCAAAACGTTAATTACAAATATGTTTACTAAAAAAGGTCAAAAAGTTGTTGAAATGAATATAGAAGCGCTTCATCAGGGTTATGAGTTGATGAAGGATAAATTAGATACAGTAAATGGTGATTATTTACTAGAAGATAGTGAGGGTACACCACATTTATACATGATTGGTAACGATGCAATTGGATTAGGCGCGATTTCGGCTGGTTCAAGATTTATGGCAGCTTATCCAATTACGCCCGCTTCAGAAATTATGGAGTATATGATTGCAAATGTTCCAAAAGTAGGAGGAACTGTAGTACAAACTGAAGATGAAATTGCTGCAGCGAATATGGCAATTGGTGCGAACTATGCAGGAGTTAGAGCATTTACTGCGAGTGCGGGACCAGGTTTATCTTTAATGATGGAAGCCATTGGTTTATCAGGTATGACTGAAACACCACTAGTTATTGTTAATACGCAACGTGGAGGCCCTTCAACTGGATTACCTACAAAACAAGAACAGTCAGATTTAATGCAAATGATATATGGAACACATGGAGATATTCCTAAGATAGTAGTAGCACCAACTGATGCTGAAGATGCTTTTTATTTAACTATGGAAGCTTTTAATTTAGCTGAAGAATATCAATGTCCAGTTATCGTATTAAGCGATTTGCAATTGTCATTAGGTAAACAAACAGTAAAACAACTCGATTACAATAGAATTCAAATTAAACGTGGAGAGCTTATTCAATCAGATATTGAACGTGATGAAGGTGATAGATCATACTTTAAACGTTATGCACTTACAACATCTGGAATTTCACAACGTCCAATCCCTGGTGTTAAAGGTGGTATTCACCATGTTACTGGTGTTGAACATAATCAAGAAGGTAAGCCAAGTGAAGCTGCTGACAACAGACGTGAACAAATGGAAAAACGTATGAGTAAAACTGCGAACTTACTTATTGAAACACCTGTTGATTATGATGAGAAACATGAGAAAGCAGATATTTTATATATTGGATTTATTTCAAGTAAAGGTGCAATTGAAGAAGGAAGTAAACGATTAAATAATAATGGTATTAAAGTTAATACGATGCAAATTCGCCAACTTCACCCATTACCAAAAGATATTATTCAACAAGCTATTGATAAAGCTTCAAGCGTCATAGTAGCTGAGCATAACTATCAAGGCCAATTATCAAATATCTTAAAAATGAATACTGCCATTCAAGACAAATTAGTTAATCAAACTAAATATGATGGTACACCTTTTTTACCACATGAAATAGAAGAAAAAGGACTTTCAGTAGCTAAAGATATGAAGGAGATGATGTAATTGGCTACATTTAAAGATTTTAGAAACAGTGTGAAGCCAAACTGGTGCCCAGGGTGTGGAGACTTTTCAGTACAAGCTGCAATCCAAAAAGCGGCAGCAAATTTAGGTTTAGAACCTGAAGAAGTGGCATTAATTACTGGAATAGGTTGTTCAGGTCGTTTATCAGGTTATATTAACTCTTATGGGGTACATGGTATTCATGGTCGTGCATTACCTCTTGCACAGGGAGTGAAAATGGCTAATAAAGACTTAACAGTCATTGCTTCAGGTGGCGACGGAGATGGTTATGCGATTGGCATGGGTCATACAATTCATGCATTACGTCGCAATATGAATATTACTTATATTGTTATGGATAACCAAATTTATGGCCTAACTAAAGGTCAAACGTCCCCATCTTCTGCTGTTGGATTTGTAACTAAATCAACACCTAAAGGAAATATAGAAAAAAATGTTGCGCCATTAGAATTAGCACTATCATCAGGTGCTACATTTGTAGCACAAGGTTTTTCAAGTGATATTAAAGCATTGACGAAATTAATTGAAGATGCAATTAATCATGATGGTTTTTCATTTGTAAATGTGTTTTCTCCATGTGTAACATATAATAAAGTGAATACGTATGATTGGTTTAAAGAACACTTAACTAGTATAGAAGATATTGAAAATTATGATCCAACAGATAAACAATTAGCGATGAAAACTGTATTAGAACATGAATCACTAGTTAAAGGTATTGTATATCAAGACACAACAACACCTTCATATGAATCACAAATTGAAGAATTAGATGAAAGTGCATTAACTAAAAGAGATATCCATCTTTCTGAACAAGAGTTTAATGACTTAACTGCTCAATTTGTATAATTTTTTTAAAGGCATTCTTGAAAGTATCATATGACTTCAAGAATGTCTTTTAATTTAAGTTTAAATTTATAAAAATCTTGTTAAACTTCATTTATTTATTTTTATTAGGGAAGAAAATAATATAGTAAATAAAAGGAGTGGGGATGTTGGACAAATTTAAATCAATGCAAGAATTGGAAAAAGAAACGATAGAAAATGAAGACTGGAAAATAATAACTAGAAATCGAAATAGTAGTGTTTCAATATTAGCAATTCATGGTGGAGGCATTGAACCTGCTACAACTGAATTAGCAAGTATAATTGCTGATGAAGGAGGATATAATTACTTTATTTTCGAAGGTTTACGTAGTAAAGGAAATAAAGAATTGCACGTAACTTCTACACGTTATGATAATAAAGATGCAATGAATCTGGTAACTGAAAGTAACCAAGCTATTGCTATTCATGGTTGTGAAGGGAACGAGAGCATTGCTTATGTTGGTGGAAAAGATGAACGTCTAAAATCACTCATCAAAGAACAATTAAATCATATTGGTATAAAAGCAAAAGAAGCACCAAGTCATATTTCAGGTCAACAGGATAATAATATTGTTAATTGTACAACTAGAGGTAGAGGTGTACAAATTGAGTTAACTACCTCATTACGTAAGGCTTTTTTCAAAAATAATAAAATAAATCGAAAAAGTAGAGAAAATCAGTCAAATTGGGATAAATTAATGTACGACTTTGCAAAAGCCATAAAATCTGCAATAGAAAATATAGAATAACTCAGATTTATAAAGATAATCATGATAAAATAAAATTATAAATAAATCATAGAGGTGAAATTTATGCAAGATACGTTAATGAGTGTACAAATAGTTCCTAAAACACCTAATAATGATGATGTTATTCCTTATGTAGATGAAGCTATTAAAATTATCGATCAGTCGGGGCTACATTACAGAGTAGGTCCTCTTGAAACGACTGTCCAAGGTGATATGAGTGAATGCTTAATTTTAATTCAAAAATTGAATGAAAGAATGGTTGAATTAGAATGTCCTAGTATTATTAGCCAAGTGAAGTTTTATCATGTGCCAGAAGGGATATCTATTGAAACTCTAACTGGTAAATATGATGAAGCATAACATATGTTAAAGTTAAATGAAGTTTAGTTAAAGTGGAGTAAGATTCAAGATGACATCTATTCCACTTTTTTATTCAATATTTAATAATAGAATATATTAATTTGTAAACTCTTTTTGCACTTTAATGCTAATTTTAATATAATGTACTAATGATATTAGGGCATATAGAAAGGATTTTTGTAAAGTGAATGAAGAGCAAAGAAAAGCTGGTACGATAGATATTTTAAACGAACGTAATAAAAAAGCAGAAAAAGACTATAGTAAATATTTCGAACATGTTTATCAACCACCTAATCTTAAAGAAGCAAAAAAGCGTGGTAAACAAGATGTTCAATATAACCGAGATTTTCATATTGAAGATAAATATAAAGGTATGGGGAAAGGACGAACATTTTTAATTAAAACATATGGTTGTCAAATGAATGCACATGATACTGAAGTAATGGCAGGAATTTTGCAAGCTTTAGACTATCAAGCAACTGATGATATTAATGAAGCGGATGTTATATTAATTAATACATGTGCTATTCGTGAAAATGCTGAAAATAAAGTATTTAGTGAAATAGGTAATTTAAAACATTTAAAGAAAAATAGACCTGAAACATTAATTGGTGTATGCGGTTGTATGTCACAAGAAGAATCTGTTGTAAATAAAATCTTAAAATCATATCAAAATGTGGATATGATTTTTGGAACGCATAATATCCATAAATTACCTGAAATTTTAGAAGAAGCATATTTATCAAAAGCCATGGTCGTTGAGGTTTGGTCTAAAGAAGGCGACGTTATTGAAAACCTACCTAAAGTGCGTGAAGGAAGTACAAAAGCATGGGTTAATATTATGTATGGATGTGATAAATTCTGTACATATTGTATTGTACCTTTTACACGAGGAAAAGAACGCAGTCGTAGACCACAAGATATCATTGAAGAAGTTCGAGGTCTCGCTCGTGAAGGTTATAAGGAAATTACGCTTCTAGGACAAAACGTTAATTCATATGGAAAAGATATTAAAGATTTAGATTATGGTCTAGGTGATTTATTAGAGGATATTTCTAAAATTGACATTCCACGTGTACGTTTTACAACGAGTCATCCTTGGGATTTTACAGATAGAATGATTGAAGTGATTGCAAAAGGTGGAAATATCGTTCCTCACATTCATTTACCTGTGCAATCTGGAAATAATGCTGTATTAAAAATAATGGGACGTAAATATTCACGTGAAAGTTACTTGGATTTAGTTGATAGAATTAAAGAAGCTATTCCTAATGTCGCCCTTACTACTGACATAATAGTAGGATATCCTAACGAAACAGAAGAACAATTTGAAGAAACACTTTCATTATACGATGAAGTTCAATTTGAACATGCTTATACGTATTTGTATTCACAAAGAGATGGTACGCCTGCTGCTAAAATGAAAGATAATGTTCCAACTGAAGTGAAAAAAGATCGCTTGCAACGTTTAAATAAAAAAGTTGGTCAATATTCAGAAAAAGCAATGCAACATTATGAAGGACAAGTTGTTACTGTTTTATGTGAAGGAACAAGTAAAAAAGATGAAACAGTTCTAGCAGGTTATACTGAAAAAAATAAATTAGTTAACTTTAAAGGACCACGTGAAGCCATTGGTCAACTTGTTGATGTTAAAGTTAAAGAAGCAAAACAATACTCATTAAATGGTGAATTTTTACATTTTCATAATCAAGTTATGGTGACTAATTAATATGTATGAGAAAGAAGATATTCTAAAACAAGCAGATAGTGTATCGAACAAAATAAAGGGACTAGAATTGATTAAACAATATCAAAATGTAGAGCAACAAATTCATGAGAATTCATCAATTGACCAAAAAATGAAACAATTAAAATTGCAACAAAAACAGTCAGTAAATTTTCAAAATTATGGCAAGCATCAGGCTTATCAAAAATCTGAAAAAGAAATTTCTCAACTTGAAAAAGAAATCAATGCATTACCTATTGTTGAAGAGTTTCGGTCAGCGCAATTTGAAGCAAATGAGTTGTTGCAATTGATGGTTTCTACTATGGAACAAAGTTTAAATAAGCATAATGAAAAAGCACATCATGACTCATAAACAGAAGGGAATATTCAAAGATGAAAACTAAAAAACTTACCATTACAGCTTTACTCATTGCTTTTAATGTCGTATTTAGTAGTTTTATTATTATACCTTTAGGTCCAGTAAAAGCAGCCCCAGTACAACATTTTGTAAATGTACTATGTGCTGTTTTTGTAGGACCATGGTATGGTTTAGCACAGGCTTTGATTTCTTCTTTAATAAGAATAATATTTGGAACTGGCAGTGCATTTGCCTTTCCTGGTAGTATGATTGGTGTGTTTCTAGCTAGCATCTTCTATATGTATAGAAAGCACATATTTATGGCTGCAGTTGGAGAAGTGATTGGAACTGGAATCATTGGTAGTTTAATGTGCATTCCACTATCTTGGATATTAGGTTTGCAACATTTCTTTATCAAACCATTAATGCTTGTATTTTTAGTTTCAAGTTTCCTTGGTGCGGCGATTAGTTATATCTTACTTATAGTGTTAAAAAAACGTGGATTATTAGATAAATTCAAATAAATATTTTATTTAAGATTATCATTTCATACGCTTAATAAGTTTAGTGTTTATTAAGCGGAATAAAGAGATGATAATCTTTTATTTTTAAGTTGTAGAATAATATTCTAATTTAGATAACGAGCGCTTCAGTATGACATATGTTAAAATATACAAGTTAAAATGTGAGAAACAAGTATATATCAGTAAGGTTGTGAAAAAAATATGGCTAATGTGACACCTATGATGCAACAATATTTAAAAATAAAATCTCAATATCAAGATTGCTTATTGTTTTTTAGATTAGGTGATTTTTATGAAATGTTCTTTGAAGATGCTAAAGAAGCATCTAGAGTATTAGAAATTACTTTAACTAAAAGAGATGCTAAAAAAGAAAATCCAATTCCAATGTGTGGTGTTCCGTATCACTCAGCAAATAGCTATATTGAAACACTTATTAACAATGGATATAAAGTTGCTATTTGTGAACAGATGGAAGATCCAAAACAAACTAAAGGCATGGTTAAAAGAGAAGTAGTTAAAGTAGTCACACCTGGAACAATGATGGAACAAGGCGGAATGGATGAAAATCAAAATAATTATATTCTTAGCTTCATTCAGAATGAAAATGGATACGCATTAAGTTATTGTGATGTTTCTACTGGTGAATTAAAAGCTACCAATTTTGAAGATGAAAGCACGTTAATTAATGAAATCATTACGATTAACCCAAATGAAATTGTAGTACGAGAAGACATAAATGAAGATTTAAAAAAACAAATTTCACTTACTACAGAAACGATTACAGTTAGAGAAGAAATTTCTGATATGGAATATAGTGTCAATACATTAGAAAATAATTTAATGTTTTTGACAACACAATTATTGTTAGATTATATTCATCATACTCAAAAAAGAGATTTGTCTCATATTGAAGACGTGATAACCTATGCGGCGATTGACTTTATGAAAATGGATTATTATGCAAAACGCAATTTAGAGCTTACTGAAAGCATACGTTTAAAAAGTAAAAAAGGAACATTGTTATGGTTAATGGATGAAACAAAAACACCTATGGGTGCAAGACGCTTGAAACAGTGGATTGATCGCCCACTTATTCATAAAGACAATATTGAACAACGATTAGATATCGTAGAATCATTTATTGATCATTTTATAGAAAGAGATACTCTAAGAGGTTACCTTAATCAAGTATATGATATTGAAAGATTAGTAGGACGAGTAAGTTATGGAAATGTAAATGCTCGTGATTTGATTCAACTCAAACATTCTATTTCTGAAATTCCAAATATTAAATCACTTCTTGAACAAATGAATAGTGTGACAACAACGCAGTTTAGCACATTAGAACCATTAGAAGATTTACTGACAGTCTTGGAAGATAGTTTAGTAGAAGAACCACCTATTTCAGTTAAAGATGGGGGGCTGTTCAAACAAGGATTCAGTAAACAACTAGATGAGTATTTAGAAGCATCTAAAAATGGAAAAGATTGGCTCGCACAACTTCAAGCGAAAGAACGTGAAAGAACAGGTATCAAATCTTTAAAAATTAGCTACAATAAAGTTTTTGGTTACTTTATTGAAATCACACGTGCTAATCTTCAAGGATTCGAACCAAGCGAGCATGGCTATCATCGTAAACAAACTTTATCTAATGCAGAAAGATTTATTACAGACGAATTAAAAGAAAAAGAAGATATTATTTTAGGTGCAGAAGATAAAGCAATTGAATTAGAATATCAACTGTTTATTCGATTGAGAGAGCATGTTAAATCATATACTGAAAGATTACAAAGACAAGCAAAAGTGATATCAGAGCTTGATTGTTTACAAAGTTTTGCAGAAATTGCACAAAAATATAACTATGTTAGACCAAAATTTAGTGATGATAAAACATTGAACTTAGAAAATTCTAGACATCCTGTTGTAGAACGTGTGATGGATTATAATGATTATGTACCAAATGATTGTTATCTTGATCAAAATAACTTTATTTATTTGATTACTGGCCCAAATATGTCCGGTAAATCAACTTATATGCGACAAGTGGCAATCATTAGTATCATGGCACAAACGGGAGCTTATGTACCATGTGATAATGCAATATTACCGATTTTTGATCAAATTTTCACAAGAATTGGTGCAGCAGATGATTTAGTATCCGGTAAAAGTACCTTTATGGTTGAAATGTTAGAAGCACAAAAAGCATTAACATACGCAACAGCAGATAGTTTAATCATCTTTGATGAAATCGGACGAGGAACGTCAACATATGATGGCTTATCTCTAGCGCAAGCTATGATTGAATATGTATCTGAAACATCACATGCTAAGACGCTTTTTTCAACCCATTATCATGAATTAACAACATTAGATCAACAGCTATCTAGTTTAAAAAATGTACATGTAGCAGCAGATGAGTATCAAGGTGAACTTATTTTCCTTCATAAAGTTAAAGAGGGTGCCGTTGATGATAGTTATGGTATTCAAGTTGCTAAATTAGCAAATCTTCCTGAGAAAGTAATTGAAAGAGCTCAAGTTATTTTAAATGCGTTTGAACAAAATGGAGTATTAGATGAGAATGTCCATCGTCAACATTATAATGACAACTCTAAAGATATTGAAAATAAGAATCATTTAAATAATAAGGAAGAACACTCAACTATTAAACAAACAGATGTGTTTGAACAAACAAGTTTTGACTTATTTAATTCGAATGAAACACAAAGTGAAATAGAAGCACAAATTAAAAATTTAAATATTTCAAATATGACACCTATTGAAGCATTACTTAAGTTAAGCGAATTACAAAATCAGTTAAGATAGAGGTGTTAATACATGGGTAAAATTAAAGAATTACAAACATCTTTAGCAAATAAAATTGCTGCAGGAGAAGTGGTTGAACGTCCTAGTTCAGTAGTAAAAGAATTACTTGAAAATGCAATTGATGCTAAGGCGACTGAAATTAATATAGAAGTAGAACAATCAGGTATTTCCTCAATTCGTGTAGTCGACAATGGAACTGGAATTGAGCAAGATGATTTGCAACTTGTTTTTCATCGCCATGCTACCAGTAAAATAAATGATGATGACGATTTGTTTCATATCAGAACATTAGGGTTTCGAGGTGAAGCACTGGCCAGTATTTCATCTGTAGCTAAAGTGACACTTAAAACGTGTACAGATAATGAAAATGGTCACGAAATTTATGCTGAAAATGGTGAAATATTATCTCAAAAACCAGCAAAAGCCAAAAAAGGAACAGATATTAAAGTAGAATCATTATTTTATAATACGCCAGCTCGGTTAAAATATATTAAAAGTTTATATACAGAATTAGGAAAAATTACAGATATTGTTAATCGAATGGCAATGAGTCATCCAAACATTCGCTTTTCACTTATATCTGATGGAAAAACGATGTTAAAAACGAATGGTTCTGGAAGAACAAATGAAGTGATGGCTGAAATATATGGTATTAAAGTTGCAAAAGATTTAGTTCACATTTCTGGCGATACTAGTGACTATCATTTAGAAGGATTTGTTGCTAAACCGGAACATTCTCGTAGTAATAAACATTATATTTCAATTTTTATTAATGGTCGATATATCAAAAATTTCGCTTTAAATAAAGCTATTACTGAAGGATATCATACACTTCTAACCATAGGTCGTTACCCTATTTGCTATATCAATATAGAAATGGATCCAATTTTAGTAGATGTCAATGTGCATCCAACGAAACTTGAAGTTAGACTTTCAAAAGAAGAACAACTTTATAATTTAATTATTGAAAAAATTAGACATGCATTTAAAGATAGAATATTAATTCCTAAAAACGATTTAGATCGAACACCTAAAAAAAATAAAGTATTGCATACATTTGAACAACAAAAAATCGATTTTGAACAAAAACAACAAAATATTTCAAATGAGACAAAACAATTAGAAAATAAAAATGACCCCAACATTTCGACTAACAATACCTTTTCAACAATAAGTCATCAATATGATGAAGCACATACCTCTGATGATTCTTACACTAGAGAAGATAACGAAAATTCTAGTGTCTATAATAATAAACGTAGTATGGATAAAGATTACTTCGACATTCAAAAAGATATTTTAAATAGTTTAGATCGTGCCGAATCTTCAATCGATAACACTCGACATGATGAAACCAATATTTATAATTATGATGAAAATGATGACTTTCAAGAGAATGTTACAAATCAAGAAGAACAAGATATTAAAGGTAAAGTAAGTTCAACACCGTCTCGACGTGTGCCATATATGGAAGTAGTTGGCCAAGTACACGGTACCTATATTATTGCTCAAAATGAAAATGGAATGTTTATGATAGATCAACATGCTGCACAAGAACGTATTAAATACGAATATTTCAGAGAAAAGATAGGCGAAGTATCAAATGAAGTACAAGATTTGTTAATTCCTTTAACATTTCACTTCTCAAAAGACGAGCAATTAATTATTGATCAATATCGAGAAGAACTTGATAAAGTAGGGGTCCATTTAGAACATTTTGGTGGATATGACTATATTGTAAATAGTTATCCAGTATGGTTTCCTAAAGTGGAAGCAGAGGAAATTATTAAAGATATGATTGAACTCGTATTAAATCATAAAAAAATTGACGTTAAAAAAATGCGTGAAGACGCAGCTATTATGATGAGTTGTAAGAAGTCAATTAAAGCAAATCATTATTTAAAAAAGAATGAAATGGCAGATTTAATTGATCAATTAAGAGAAGCGGAAGATCCATTTACTTGTCCTCATGGTAGACCAATTATTATTAACTTTTCAAATTATGAATTAGAGAAATTATTTAAACGAGTAATGTAGAAGGGATGCATAGAAATGAAAGAACACGTACTACCAGCAATTCGAAATATGAAAGATTTAGAGAAATTAATTCAAACGGATTATAAAGTGTGTGTCCTTTTAGATATGCATGTAGGTCATTTAAGAAGCATTATAGAGTTACTTAAAAAACATGACATTGAAGCATATATTCATATTGATTTAATTAAAGGAATGGCACATGATGAATATGCATGTGAATATATCATTCAAACTTATAAACCAAAAGGGATTGTTTCAACAAAAACAAAAGTTATTCAAAAAGCAAAATCATTAAATGTACTTACTATTTTTAGAGTTTTTATTATTGATAGTCAAGCACTCAATCGTAGTATACAACTCATAAAGAAAGTGGACCCAGATTATGTTGAAGTACTACCAGGTATTGCTCATAAAATTGTTGAAAATGTAAGAGAAGCAACGACTGCTAAAATTATAGCAGGTGGGCTAATCGAAGAAGAAAAAGAAGTGAATGATGCAATTAATAGTGGTGCAAGTTATGTAACCACAAGTAACAGAAAATTATGGTAGAAATTATATTTTTAACCTGAGACAAAATTGATGTCTCAGGTTTTTTTATGTATTGATAAAAAATAATTATAATACGCTCTTTTAATCTATAAAATAAATTGTGACAATTTTTTTACAAAAATCATTGACAACGCTTACAATTATTTTGTATGATTTATACAAGTTAATATTTGAATGAGAGATGAAGAGATTTCTGCAACCCTAATTATATAGTTTGTAGAAGTCTCTTTGCCTTGTAGGAGGTTAAAACATGAATGCTTATTTAGCAGAGTTTTTAGGCACGGCCATTCTTATTTTGTTCGGTGGAGGCGTATGTGCAAATGTAAATTTAAAACGTAGCGCTGGACAAGAATCTGATTGGATCGTTATTGCCGCTGGATGGGGCTTAGCTGTAACTATGGGAGTTTATGCAGTAGGACAATTTTCTGGAGCCCATTTAAATCCAGCTGTGTCAATTGCTTTAGCAGTTGAGGGAAGTTTTAGTTGGATAAAAGTACCAGGATATATTGTTTGTCAAATGTTAGGAGGAATTGTAGGAGCTACACTTGTTTGGTTAATGTATTTACCACATTGGAAAGCAACTAAAGATCAAGGTGCAAAATTAGGCGTATTCTCTACTGCACCTGCTATTAAAAATTATTTTGCTAACTTTTTAAGTGAAATTATTGGAACTGCTATTTTAAGTTTAGGGATTTTATTTATTGGGGTAAATAAAATTGCAGATGGATTAAACCCATTAATTGTGGGTAGTTTAATTATTGCAATAGGTTTAAGTTTAGGTGGGCCTACAGGTTATGCCATTAATCCAGCTCGTGACTTAGGACCAAGAATTGCACATGCGATTTTACCAATTGCTGGTAAAGGAGGATCTAATTGGTGGTATGCTATTGTACCAGTACTAGGACCAATTGCTGGCGGTATGCTAGGTGCTGTGATTTATCAGGTTTTTTATAAAAATGAATTTACTTTTATGAGTGGTGTTAGCATTGTAGTTTTGATTGTTACATTACTGATTGGTTTAGCGCTTAATAAATCAAATAAACATAAAGATATTGAATCGATTTATTAAAAGAAAAATTTTAGTTTTAAATCATATAATATATTGACTATGTGATTCAAAGGATACTTAACACATACAGTCAGAATGAAAGAAGGAGAAAAATTATGGAACAATACATCATGTCAATAGACCAGGGCACAACTAGCTCTAGAGCAATTTTATTTGATAAAGAAGGACAAATTCAAGGCGTTGCGCAAAGAGAATTTAAACAATATTTTCCTAAATCTGGTTGGGTAGAGCATGACGCTAATGAAATTTGGACATCAGTATTAGCAGTAATGGCTGAAGTGATAAATGAAAATGAAATTGATCCTGAACAAATTAAAGGTATTGGTATTACTAACCAACGTGAAACTACGGTCATTTGGGATAAGAAAACAGGTCGCCCAATTTATCATGCAATTGTTTGGCAATCTCGTCAAACACAACATATTTGTAATGAATTAAAAGAACAAGGCCACGAAAAAACATTTCGTAATAAAACAGGTTTATTATTAGACCCTTACTTTTCTGGAACAAAAGTAAGATGGATATTAGATAATGTTAAAGGTGCAAGAGAGAAAGCCGAAAATGGGGATTTATTATTCGGAACTATCGATACTTGGTTAGTGTGGAAACTATCTGGTGGAGAAGCACATATTACAGACTATTCAAATGCCAGTCGTACATTAATGTATAACATTCATGAACTTAAATGGGATGATGAATTATTAGAATTACTAGACATTCCTAAAGCAATACTTCCAGAAGTTAAAGAATCTAGTGAAATCTATGCACATACTAAAGATTATCATTTCTTTGGTCAAGAAGTACCAATTGCTGGTATTGCTGGTGACCAACAAGCAGCATTGTTTGGTCAAGCTTGTTTCGAACGTGGTGATGTGAAAAATACGTATGGTACTGGCGGATTCATGTTAATGAACACTGGTGAAGAACCTGTAACGTCTGAAAGTGGATTGTTAACTACAATTGCTTATGGTCTTGACGGTAAAGTAAACTATGCACTTGAAGGATCAATTTTCGTATCTGGATCAGCAATTCAATGGTTACGTGACGGTTTAAGAATTATTAATTCTGCACCGCAAACTGAAAACTATGCAACACGTGTTAATTCTACTGATAATGTCTACTTTGTTCCTGCATTCGTAGGACTTGGTACACCATATTGGGATTCTGAAGCACGTGGTGCGATTTTCGGATTAACTCGTGGTACTGAAAAAGAACATTTCATTCGTGCAACATTAGAATCTTTATGTTATCAAACACGCGATGTTATGGAAGCAATGTCTAAAGATTCAGGAATTGAAGTAAATAATTTACGTGTTGATGGTGGCGCAGTAAAAAATAACTTTATAATGCAATTCCAAGCAGATATTGTTGATACATCAGTTGAACGTCCGGAAGTTCAAGAAACAACAGCACTTGGAGCTGCTTATCTAGCAGGTTTGGCTGTAGACTTTTGGGAAGATAAAAAAGACATTGCTGATAGATGGAAATTAGAAACAGAATTTAATCCAGAAATGTCTGAAGAAACAAGAACTAAGTTATATAAAGGTTGGAAGAAAGCAGTAGAAGCTACTCAAGTCTTTAAATTAGAAGATTAATTTTTAATTATGGCTTAGTTACAAAGAATATGTTATGATGTAATTAAGTTAATACATTAGTCGAGATTTGAGAGACCTGTTATCATGCAGTATGCTTCTGTGTGTATAGGTCTCTCTTTTTTTAATATAAATTTTGGAGGGTATATTATGGCATTATCTACTTTTAACAGGAACTTAATTAAAAAGAATTTAAGAAATAAAGAATTTGACGTTGTAGTTATTGGTGGAGGAATTACTGGTGCAGGTATTGCATTAGATGCTACACAACGTGGTATGAAAGTAGCTTTAGTAGAAATGCAAGACTTTGCGCAAGGTACAAGTTCTCGCTCAACTAAATTAGTACATGGTGGTTTACGTTACTTGAAACAAGCACAAATCAAAGTTGTTGCTGAAACAGGTAAAGAACGTGCAATAGTTTATGAAAATGGTCCCCACGTAACAACTCCTGAATGGATGTTATTACCGATGCATAAAGGGGGGACATTTGGTAAATTCACAACTAACATCGGGTTAACAATGTATGATCGTTTAGCAGGCGTTAAACGTCATGAACGTAAAAAAATGTTATCAAAACAAGCTACTTTAAATAAAGAACCTCTTGTGAAAAAAGATGGTTTAAAAGGTGGCGGATACTACGTAGAATATCGTACTGATGATGCTCGCTTAACAATTGAAGTGATGAAACGTGCTGCTGAAAAAGGCGCTGAAGTCATTAATCACACTAAATCTACTGACTTCGTATACGATGCTAAAAATAAAGTAAGTGGTATTAAAGTAAAAGATATGCTTACAGGTGAAGAGTATCAAATCAATGCTAAAAAAGTAATCAATGCTGCTGGTCCATGGGTAGACGAAGTGAGAAAGAAAGATTATACACGTAACAATAAACAATTACGTTTAACAAAAGGTGTTCACGTAGTTATCGATCAATCAAAATTCCCATTACGTCAAGCGGTTTACTTTGATACTGAAAAAGATGGTCGTATGATTTTTGCTATTCCTCGTGAAGGTAAAGCATATGTAGGTACTACTGATACATTCTATAATAATGAAAAAACAAAACCTTTAACTAATCAAGAAGATAGAGACTATTTAATTGATGCAATCAATTATATGTTCCCTGATGTACATGTTACTGATGCTGATATTGAATCAACTTGGGCTGGCGTACGTCCATTAATTTTAGAAGATGGAAAAGATCCTTCAGAAATTTCACGTAAAGATGAAATTTGGGAAGGTAAATCAGGATTATTAACCATTGCTGGTGGTAAATTAACTGGATATCGTCATATGGCATTAGAAATTGTTGATTTATTAGCTAAGCGTTTAAAACAAGAATATAGTCTAAAATTTGCGGATAGCAAAACTAAAAATACACCTATTTCTGGTGGAGATGTTGGTGGTAGTAAAAACTTTGAAAATTACGTAAATCGTAAAGTTCAAGAAGGTAAAGCACTTGGATTAAGCACAGATGTGGCACATAATTTAGCTTCAAAATACGGTTCAAATGTAGATAAATTATTCGCAATTGCACAATTAACGAATGAAAAAGATTTAAATATGCCATTAGAATTATACGTTCAATTAGTTTATAGTGTACAAAACGAAATGGTATATAAACCAACTGATTTCTTAATTCGTCGTACTGGTAAATTATACTTTGACATCAATACAGTTAAACAATATAAACAAGCAATTATTGATGAATTAGATAAATTATTAAATTATACTGCTGAACAGAAAAATGAATTTTCTAAAGAAGTTGATGAAGCTATTGAAGAAGCAACACATGGTAATCATCAACCTGCAGAAAAATAAATATAGTTAAAATAGTATAGCAACTGAGATTGGGTAAAAGTACTCAATCTCAGTTTTTTATATTTTGATAAAATTTTTAAATTTAAAGTATATATAACCTATTAAAAAGTAACAAACTATTTGATAACATTAAAGAGTATAGGTATATTAGTAGGAATAGTACGTTGTTAACATACCATTAAAGAAAGAGATTGGAGGCATATCTATGGGGCAAAGTGCTTATAAAATAACTGTAGAAGATGGAACAACTTTAGAAGTTAAAGTAGATAAAGCAAACATAGCGACTTATGGTATTATACATATATTTCATGGTATGGCTGAACATATGGATCGATACGAAACACTTGTTAATGCTTTAACGCATCAAGGCTATGATGTGATTAGACATAATCATAGAGGACATGGGAAAGAGATTGATGAGAAAGGACGTGGACATTACGACAGTATGAATCAAGTTGTTCAAGATGCGTTTGAAATTGCACAAACATTATATGATAGTGAGAAAGGATTACCCTATATTGTATTAGGCCATTCAATGGGATCTATTATTGCACGTTTATTTGTTGAAACTTATCCAAATTTTGCTAATGGATTGATATTAACTGGAACAGGACAATATCCGAAATGGAAAGGAATTCCTGCAAGAATCAGTTTGAAATTAATTTCTATTTTTACTGGGAAGCGCAATCGTTTAAAATGGGTCAATCAACTCGTTTACAAATCATTTAACAAAAAGATTGATCAACCACGAACTGAAAGTGACTGGCTTTCATCACAATCTACAGAAGTTGATAAATTTGTAAACGATGAGTATACCGGCTTTTTAGTTTCAAACCAATTAATTTATGAAACAGTAAAACATATGACACGTACTGCAAATTATACTCAATTAAAAAAAATGAATAAACAGTTACCAATATTGATGATTTCAGGAAAAAATGATCCTTTTGGAGAGTATGGCAGAGGTGTTAAATCCTTGGCCAGAAAATTTACAAAAGCTGGTATTAAACATATTACGGTACAACTTTATGCAAATAGAAGACATGAAATATTATTTGAAGTTGATCAACAAATGATATGGAATCATATGTTTGATTGGATTCAAAAACAAGTATTGAAAAATAATCAGAGTGAGGCGTAATCATTGCAAGCATCAAAAAAACCTTTTCTAGTAGTTATTGTAGGACCGACAGCTTCGGGTAAAACAGAATTGAGTATCGAATTAGCTAAAAAAATGAATGGAGAAATCATTAGTGGCGATTCGATGCAAGTATACCGTCAAATGAATATAGGTACTGCAAAGGTAACAGAAACAGAAATGGAAGGGATACCCCATTATTTAATAGATATCTTAAATCCTGATGAATCATTTTCTGCATACGAATTTAAAAAAAGAGCAGAAGTGCTTATTGAAGATATTACAAAAAGAGGTAAAGTACCTATTATTGCAGGAGGTACAGGTTTATATATTCAGTCTTTAATTTACGATTATCCATTTGATGATGAAAATGTATCAGTAGAAAAAGAATTAAGAGTAAAAGAAAAATTAGATGCATTAAATCAATTGAATAATGATGACTTACATCGTTACTTAGCATCGTTTGATGAAACATCAGCTAAAGATATTCATCCAAATAATAGAAAAAGAGTACTTAGAGCGATTGAATATTACTTAAAAACAAAAAAACTTTTAAGTTCTCGAAAGAAAGTTCAACAATTTACAGAAAATTATGATACATTATTAGTAGGGATTGAAATGTCGCGCAAAACATTATATACAAGAATAAATAAACGTGTTGATATTATGTTGGGCCACGGATTATTTAATGAAGTGAAAGCACTAGTTGAACAAGGTTTTGAATCTAGTCAGAGTATGCAAGCAATTGGTTACAAAGAACTTGTCCCTGTTATAAAAGGAGAAATGGAATTAGAACCAGCTGTAGAATTATTAAAACAACATTCAAGGCAATATGCGAAAAGACAACTCACATGGTTTAAAAACAAAATGAATGTTCAATGGTTTGATAGAGAGACAATGTCACTTCAAATGATGTTAGATGAGATTACAACCCAAATAAATAAAAGGAGTTCTAAACATGATTGCAAACCAAAACATCCAAGATCAAGCACTAGAGAACTTTAAAGCAGAACAAACGGAAATTACTGTATTTTTCTTAAATGGTTTTCAAATGAAAGGTGTTATTGAAGACTTTGATAAATACATGATTAGCTTAGTTTCTCAAGGCAAACAACATTTGATTTACAAACATGCGATCAGCACTTTCACTGTGGATACAGAATCTACTGATTCAGAAGCTACAGGCGAAGGTGAAGAATAAGTTGTAATTAAAGTGCCAAGTTACTGACTTTTAGAGCGTAGTCCACGGTCGAAATGTATACGTAGCTTGCAAAATTCTCATCAATTTTTGCACTTTTGAACAAATAAAGGAAATGTTTGTAATAAAACAAAGCTTCAATATAGAACGATTGTCTATGACATAGTCATCTATATTGAAGCTTTTATTTAATTTATAGAAGTTTTTCAATATCTTTTTCAATTTGAGCAGGTTTTTTCTGAGGTGAGAAGCGTTGAACAATATTACCTTCACGGTCAACTAAAAACTTAGTGAAATTCCATTTAATTTTTTCACTTAACATGCCTTTAGCTTGACTTGTTAAATAACGGAACAATGGATGCTGGTTATCGCCTTTAACGTCAATTTTTTCATGAATAGGGAATGTGACACCGTAGTTAATTTTACAATTTTGATTTGCTTCAGCACCAGAACCAGGTTCTTGACCTCCAAACTGATTGCATGGGAAACCTAAAACAATAAATCCTTGGTCCTTATATTTATTATATAGTTCTTGTAATCCTTCAAATTGTGGTGTAAATCCACATTCACTCGCTGTATTAACGATAAGCATAACATCGCCTTTATATACATCTAATTTATAATTTTCACCATTAGATTTTTGAACTTCAAAATCATAAATATTTTCCATACTATCACCCTTTCAATTTAGCTTTAATTTAACATAGTTTTAGTCGTTAGTCTTTAAACTTGCTCTATGATAGAATATGTAAGACATGTTAGAAAAGGAGATGTATATCATGGCTCAGCAACACACTTATGATACAAAGAAAAAGTTAGAAACTGCTGTATTAGTTGGTGTACATGCTCAAAGTGATCATCAATATAATTTTGAATCTACAATGGAAGAATTAGAAGCTTTAGCGTTGACTTGTCAATTAGATGTTAAAGGACAAGTCACTCAAAATAAAGATCAATTTGATTATAAATATTATGTTGGCAAAGGTAAGATTGATGAAATTAAAGCTTTTATAGAATTTCATGACATCGATGTTGTTGTGACAAATGATGAATTAACAACAGCACAATCAAAAACATTAAATGATAATTTGGGCATTAAAATTATCGATAGAACACAGCTCATTCTTGAAATTTTTGCTTTAAGAGCGCGTAGTAGAGAAGGTAAATTACAAGTTGAATTAGCTCAACTCGATTACTTACTTCCTAGATTACAAGGACATGGAAAAAGTTTATCTCGTTTAGGCGGGGGAATTGGTACGCGTGGTCCTGGTGAAACAAAATTAGAAATGGATAGACGTCATATTAGAACACGTATGAATGAAATTAAACTTCAACTTAAAACAGTGGTCGAACATCGTGAAAGATATCGTAATCAACGCGAACAAAATCAAGTGTTTCAAATTGCACTTATTGGCTACACTAACGCTGGAAAATCTTCTTGGTTTAATGTTTTAGCAAACGAAACGACTTTTGAAAAAGATTTACTATTTGCCACACTTGACCCTAAAACACGACAAATACAAATTAACAATGGGTTTAATTTAATTATTTCTGATACCGTAGGCTTCATTCAAAAGTTGCCTACAACGTTAGTAGCAGCATTTAAGTCGACATTAGAAGAAGCGAAAAGTGCTGATTTACTTCTACATGTCGTTGATGCAAGTCATCCAGAATATCGTGCTCAATATGATACGGTTAATCAATTGGTAAAAGACTTAGATATGGATGACCTTCCACAAGCAATCATTTTTAATAAAAAAGATCAATGTTCTGAAGAAACTGATGTACCGGTATCAGGCCATCCGTCTGTATTTGTATCAAGTCGTAATAGTGAAGATAAATTAAAAGTGAAGCAGTTACTGTTTGATCAAATAAAAGCGACTTTGTCATATTACGTAGAAACTGTATCTAGTGAAGATGCAGATAGATTATATTTTTTAAAACAACATACACTTATCGAAGAAATGAAATTTGATGAAAATAATGAAAGCTATATCGTTAAAGGATATAGAAAATAATTATATATAAAGGAAGATAAATTGCATGTCAGATATTCAACACATCGTTTCTAAAGTAGAAGAAACGTTAACACCCTTATTTAAAGAAATTGAAGAAACTGCTTATATCAATCAGGAAAAGGTTCTTAATGCATTTCATCATGTTAAAGCGAGCGAGAATGATTTAGTAGGTTCTACAGGATATGGTTATGATGATTTTGGACGTGATCATTTAGAAGAGATATATGCTCATACGTTTAAAGCAGAAGATGCAATTGTTAGACCTCAAATTATTTCGGGTACTCATGCAATTACATTAGCATTGCAAAGTACACTCAAATATGGCGATGAACTGATGTACATTACAGGTAGTCCCTATGACACCTTACTTGAAGTGATTGGTGTTAATGGTAATGGTATTGAAAGTCTCAAAGAGCATGGCGTGACATATAAAGAAGTTGCATTAAAAGATGGAATGATTGATGTTGAAACTGTTTTAAATACTATTTCGAAACAAACGAAAGTTATTGCTATTCAACGTTCAAAAGGGTATGGACAACGACCTTCAATTACAGTAGATGAAATAGAAACTGCTATTTCTCAAATTAAACAACGATATCCAAATGTAATTATTTTTGTGGATAATTGCTACGGAGAGTTTGTAGAGCGTCGAGAACCAATAGAAGTGGGTGCAGATTTAATTGCAGGGTCATTAATAAAAAATCCTGGTGGTGGATTAGCAAAAATTGGTGGTTACATTGCAGGACGAAAAGATTTAATCGAACGATGTGGTTATCGTTTAACTGCACCTGGTATTGGTAAAGAAGCGGGTGCTTCATTATTTTCATTGCAAGAAATGTATCAAGGATTCTTTTTAGCACCGCATGTAGTGAGTCAAAGCTTAAAAGGCTCACTATTTACAAGTTTACTTCTTGAAAAAATGAATATGAACACAGTTCCCAAGTACGATGCTAAGCGTACAGACTTAATTCAAACCGTTCAATTTGATACAAAAGAACAGATGATTGCATTTTGTCAAAGTATTCAACATGCTTCACCAATTAATGCACACTTTAGTCCTGAACCTAGTTATATGCCTGGTTATGAAGATGATGTCATCATGGCAGCAGGAACGTTTGTGCAAGGATCCTCTATTGAATTATCAGCAGATGGTCCGATTCGTCCGCCTTATGAGGCATATGTGCAAGGTGGTCTAACTTATGAACATGTTAAAATTGCAGTAACACGTGCGGTTATGAATTTAAAAGAACAGAATTTAATTTAAGTAATATAACACAATATTCAAAAATAGATAGTAATAAACATAATGAGAGTGAATTTCCTTTTGTATATGGATTTATTTTATGATAATATATCATGGTTAATTATACGAGATACTAATGAATAAGAAGGTTTAAATCAATTATGAAAGAAAATTTTTGGAATGAATTACCACGTCCATTTTTCATTTTAGCGCCGATGGAAGACGTGACAGACATTGTTTTTCGACATGTAGTAAGTGAAGCAGCGAGACCAGATGTATTTTTTACTGAATTTACAAATACGGAGAGTTTTTGTCATCCAGAAGGGATACATAGTGTACGAGGACGTTTAACATTCAGTGAAGATGAACAGCCTATGGTTGCTCATATATGGGGTGATAAGCCAGAGCAATTTAAAGAAATGAGTTTTGGTTTAGCAGATATGGGCTTTAAAGGTATTGATTTAAATATGGGCTGTCCTGTCGCAAATGTTGCCAAAAAAGGTAAAGGGTCTGGGTTAATTTTACGACCAGAAAGAGCAGCTGAAATTATTCAAGCAGCCAAGGCAGGTGGACTACCTGTTAGTGTTAAAACACGTCTAGGTTATTATAATATAGAGGAATGGAAAGAATGGTTAAGACATGTGTTTAAGCAAGACATTGCAAACTTATCTATCCATCTTCGTACACGTAAAGAAATGAGCAAAGTCGATGCACATTGGGAATTAATTGAAGCCATTAAAGAAATGCGCGATGAAGTGGCGCCTCAAACATTATTAACTATCAATGGTGATATTCCAGATAGACAAAAAGGTATGGAACTTGCGACGAAATATGGTATTGATGGAGTTATGATAGGAAGAGGCATTTTCCATAATCCTTTTGCATTTGAGAAAGAGCCACGCGAACATACAAGTAAAGAACTCTTGGATTTATTTAGATTACATTTAGAGTTATTTGAAAAGTATTCAAATGAAGAAACACAACAATTTAAAAGTTTACGACGTTTCTTTAAAATTTATGTGCGAGGTATTAGAGGTGCAAGTGAATTACGGCATCAATTAATGAGTACAGAAACTGTGGATGAAGCTCGAGCATTACTTGATGACTTTGAAGCAAATATGGAAGATAACCATTAATGAAACTTAAATTTTTAAAACTTAACAATAAGAATACGCTATCGTATTGATGTCTTGAAAAATAATTTTTAAATAGTAAAAAGCCTGTAGATAACTGTATCTATGGGCTTTTACGTTTATATGTAAGAAATATTTAATTTTCATGTCAGAAAACCTAACATATTTTTGTATTTCATATTAATCTATGCTAAATTATAGACAAGTTCAAAAGTAGAGGTGAGGTTATAGTGTCTAACGATACAATAAGACGTAATATGGCCGTGTTCTCTATGAGTGTTGTTTGTAAATTGACAGAGCTCACAGCAAGACAAATACGTTATTATGAAACACATGAACTCATTAAGCCCGAACGTACCGAAGGAAATAAAAGGTTATTCTCGATGAATGACTTAGAGAGACTGTTAGAAATTAAAACGTTAATTGAAAAAGGTTTTAATTTAAAAGGTATTAAACAAATAATTACAAATAATCAAGGGCACTTAACTACTGATGAACAAGAGACGAGAAAAAGAATGATTGTAGATGCAACTCAGAAACCGCGCAGTGAAGCTTTACCGATAAACCGTGGCGATTTATCACGATTTATTAATTAATAACTTGGAGGATGTTTACCATGCCAAAACATACTTTTACAAAAGAGGATATTCGCAAATTTGCAAAAGAGGAAAACGTAAGATATTTAAGATTACAATTCACTGATATCTTAGGTACAATTAAAAATGTTGAAGTTCCAGTAAGCCAATTAGAAAAAGTGTTAGATAATGAAATGATGTTTGACGGATCTTCAATCGAAGGTTTCGTACGTATTGAAGAATCAGATATGTATTTATACCCAGATTTAGATACTTGGGTTATCTTCCCTTGGACAGCAGGTCAAGGCAAAGTAGCACGTTTAATTTGTGATGTTTATACAACTGATGGTGAACCATTTGCTGGGGACCCACGTACGAACTTAAAACGTATATTAAAAGAAATGGAAGACTTAGGTTATACAGATTTCAACTTAGGGCCTGAACCAGAATTCTTCTTATTCAAATTGGATGAAAAAGGTGAACCAACATTAGAATTAAATGATAATGGCGGTTACTTCGACTTAGCACCAACTGACTTAGGTGAAAATTGTCGTCGTGACATCGTCCTTGAATTAGAAGATATGGGCTTTGATATCGAAGCAAGTCATCATGAAGTAGCACCAGGTCAACACGAAATTGACTTCAAATATGCAGATGCAATTTCAGCATGTGACAACATTCAAACATTTAAATTAGTTGTTAAAACAATTGCACGTAAACATAATTTACATGCGACATTTATGCCAAAACCATTATTTGGTGTAAATGGAAGTGGTATGCACTTCAACGTATCTTTATTCAAAGGTAAAGAAAATGCATTCTTTGATCCAAACGGCAAAGATCAATTAACTGAAGATGCTTATCACTTTACTGCAGGTATCTTAAATAATGCACGTGGATTTACGGCAGTATGTAACCCATTAGTCAATTCATATAAGCGTTTAGTACCTGGTTACGAAGCACCATGTTACATTGCTTGGAGTGGTAAAAACCGTTCTCCATTAGTACGTGTACCTACTTCAAGAGGT
The DNA here is from genome assembly GCF_001836075.1 of Staphylococcus sp. HMSC035D11. Taxonomy (NCBI): domain Bacteria; kingdom Bacillati; phylum Bacillota; class Bacilli; order Caryophanales; family Staphylococcaceae; genus Staphylococcus; species Staphylococcus sp. HMSC035D11. The sequence goes on along the minus strand of NZ_KV827241.1, from coordinate 20,897 downwards.
CTATCAACTCGTATTGAAGTACGTTCAGTTGACCCTGCTGCTAACCCATATATGGCTTTAGCTGCGATCTTACAAGCTGGTTTAGACGGTATTAAAAACAAAACTAAAGTACCAGAACCAGTAAACCAAAATATCTATGAAATGAATCGTGAAGAACGTGAAGCAGTAGGTATTCAAGATTTACCATCTACACTTTACACTGCATTAAAAGCAATGCGTGAAAACGATACAGTTAAAAAAGCATTAGGCAATCACATCTATAATCAATTTATTAATTCTAAATCTATCGAATGGGACTATTACAGAACTCAAGTTTCTGAATGGGAACGCGATCAATATATGAAACAATACTAATCGCTAAGCAAAAAGGGGAAAGACTTAGGGACATAAGGAGTTAAGGCATTTGCCTTAGCTTCTTTTTTATTTGAAAATAATCTATTTTTACTTGACCACTTTCTTCAAAAGTAGTGAATTGGTCAAGTTTTGGTCAAGTTTTGGTCAAGTAAGTTAAAAAAAAACAGTCTTTATATACTTCTTAAAATTTTCTAGTTTAATTATAGATTGTTTAGCTTTTTTTGTTTTTTCATGTTCGTCTACCACTAAATATTTTTTCATAATATATAGCTCCTATTTTTATTAAATATATCAATAAAACCTATATGAATTATAAAAATATTATGTAAACATAAAAATATAGACCCGAAGTATGTCATCTTAAGGTCTATATTAAATAAGTTTATAATTAAATTAATTCTAAAAGTTTGTCAACATTTTCCTCAGTTGTGGCCCAACTTGTTGCGAATCTAACAACGCGATGTGTATCATCGTATTTTTCCCAAATTGCAAATTTCACTTTACTCTGAAGATCTTTAATCTTATCATCATTTAATACGAAAAACTGTTGATTAGTAGGAGAATCAAAATATACTTTATATCCTTTATTGATAAATCCTTGCTTCATTTTATTCGCCATATTAATAGCATGTCGACTAATATCAAAATACAAGTTATTAGTAAATAATTCTAAAAATTGAATACCAACTAAACGTCCCTTAGCTAGTAGGGCACCATGCTGTTTAATACGTGTAGTGAAGTGTTTAGGTTCATTATTGTTTGTAAATACAATCGCTTCACCACATAGTGCACCAATCTTTGTACCACCAATATAAAAAATATCACAGTAATTAGCAATATCTTCAATTGTGACATCTGTTTCATTACTCATCAAACCATAACCTAATCGGGCGCCATCCATAAATAATGGAATATGATGTTCCTTACAGACTTCTGATAAATTCCTAAGTTCTTCTTTACTATAAAGCGTTCCATATTCAGTAGGATGAGAAATATACACCATACCAGGAAATACCATATGTTCACGTTTGAAATCATTATAAAAAGTTTCAAGATAGGTATTTACTTCTTTAGGTGAAATCTTACCTTCATGAGATGGTACTGCTAATACTTTATGACCACTAAATTCTATAGCGCCCCCTTCATGTACTGCCACATGACCTGTATCTGCTGAAATAACCCCTTCATATGGCTCTAATACAGTATTAATAACAACTTGATTTGTTTGTGTACCACCAATTAAAAAGCGAACAGTGGCTTCAGGACATTGAATCGTTTTTCGAATTTGATCAGCGGCTTGTTTTGAAAATTGGTCATCCCCATAACCCGAAGCTTGAATATAATTTGTATCAATAAAACGTTGTAAAACTTTTGGATGTGCACCTTCTAGGTAGTCATTTTCAAAAGATATCATCGAATTCCTCCCTAACTTCCTTATGCTTATTCTAAACTGATTATTCTGAAAATTTGAATAGAATGTATTTAGTATACACTACCTTTTTAGTAATGTGAATTTAAGAGAATAAAAATAAATATGTAAACGCTTTTAAAAGACGTCCTATTATCATTGCAATTTAGTTGATAAACACATGTAAAAAGACTATGATTTAAACAAATATATGAAATGGAGTGTTATAAATGAGTAAAGTAAAATTTAAAAGAATTCAAGAACAAACAATTGAAGAATTGGAAAATGAAATTAATCAATATTTAGCAAGTGAAGAAGGTCGTCGCTATGAATTATTAAATGTTTCAATTGATAAAATTGAAGAACGCCAATTTCCTAACAATGAAGAAATATTAAGTGCCTTTTTAATATTAGCCGATAAATAAAAGTTGAATTTGAGAAGTAGGAGTTTAGAATTATGATAAGTCTTTTTGGCCCTAAAATTGGCACAATATTGAATATAATTTTAGTGCTTGGATTTTTAGGCAATTTAGTGTTGGCTTTTATTTTAATTTTTTTAGAGCGTAACAGACGTAGTGCATCTTCAACATGGGCCTGGATATTTGTATTATTTGTATTACCAGTGCTTGGATTTATTCTTTATCTATTTTTCGGTAGAACTGTTTCAAAAAGAAAAATGGAAAAAAATAATGGTAAAGAGCTAGATGTTTATAAAGATTTGATTGATGAACAAGCTCATAAAATTGATCATTACAACTATCATACAGAAAACAAGCAGCTACAAAATCATCAAGATATGGCAAGAATGCTATTAAAGAAACAAGATGCTTTTATTACTGAAGACAATAAAATTGATTTATTTATTGATGGTCATGAATTATATGACAAAGTACTCGAAGATATTTATAATGCGAAAGATTACATACATTTAGAGTACTTTGGATTTGAAATCGATGGTCTAGGAAAACGAATTATCGATGCCCTAGAAACAAAGTTAAAAGAAGGTTTAGAAGTTAAATTACTTTACGATGATGTGGGTTCAAAAAATTTAAAACGTCATAAATTTAAACATTTTGAATCATTAGGTGGAGAGGTAGAAGCATTTTTTGCATCTAAACTACCAATTATTAACTTTAGAATGAATAATCGTAACCATCGTAAGATTATTGTTATTGATGGTCAAATCGGGTATATTGGTGGATTTAATGTAGGTGACGATTATTTAGGTTTAGGTAAACTAGGATACTGGAGAGATACGCATTTAAGAGTACAAGGTGATGTTGTAAATGCACTTCAAATTAGGTTTATTCTTGATTGGAACTCTCAAGCACATCGTCCACAATTTGAATATGATGATAAGTATTTTCCTAAAAAGAAAGTACAGGATGGTCATTCAGCCATTCAAATTGGTTCAAGTGGACCTGCATATGAATTACACCAAATTGAGTTTGGATATACCAAAATGATTATGAGTGCGAAAAAATCTATTTATATTCAAACACCTTACTTTATACCAGATCGATCTTACATTAATGCATTGAAAATGGCAGCAAATACTGGTGTTGATGTTAACATAATGATTCCATGTAAACCGGATCATCCATTTGTCTACTGGTCTACATTTTCAAATGTTGCTGAATTGCTTGAATATGGAGTAAAAGTGTATACGTATCAAAATGGATTTATACATTCTAAAATGTTAATGATTGATGATGAAGTCAGTAGTGTAGGTTCATCTAATATGGACTACAGAAGTTTTGTATTGAACTTTGAAGTTAATGCATTCGTATATGATGAACAATTAGCTAAGAAGTTAAAAGAGGCGTATAAAGAAGATATAAAAAAATCTAAACAACTTACACTTGAGAAATATAAAAAACGACCATTATCAATTAAATTCAAAGAAGATATTGCCAAATTATTATCACCAATCTTGTAAAAATAATAAAACCGACAAAGCTTTGTGCTTTGTCGGTTTTATTAATATGACAAATGTCATTTGAAAATAGTGACATTTTTATCTGAAATTATAACTTGTTTGTTGATAAATTATTTATATTAACAAAAGGAAGTGATGAGTTATGATTCAAATTCGACATTTATCCAAAAAATATAATGGAAAAACAGTATTGAAAAATATATCACTAAATATAGAAAAGGGTATGAGTACTGCATTAATAGGAAAAAATGGAGCCGGAAAATCAACTTTAATTAATATTTTAATTAATCATTTGAAAGCAGAAACGGGAGAAATTATAGATATAGATCATTTATTAAATTTAAATCATATTGGTGTATTATTTCAAAAAACGTCTTTTCCTAGGTTAATAAAAGTAAAAGAATTATATAAATTATTTTGTCAACTATACAAGGATGCAATTTCGATAGATGAATTTAAAAAAATTACAAAATTGAATGATAGCCAATTGAATCTGTATGCAAATCACTTATCTGGTGGACAACAACGAATATTAGATTTTGGGTTATGTTTAATAGGAAAACCAAAGCTTATCATTTTAGATGAACCTACTGCAGCTATGGATGTTGAAATGCGAGAACATTTCTGGACAATGATAGGGAAATTAAAAAAAGAAAATGTATCTATTTTTTATACTTCTCATTATATTGAAGAAGTAGAACGAATGGCAGATAAAGTTATATTTCTTGATCAAGGCATTATTAAGTTAAATGATTCACCTAGAAATATATTAACCAACCAACAATATTCAATAATTAAAGTACCAAATACAGTAGACAATAATTTACAGAATTTAACAAATTATTTTGATGTAAAAATTGAAGATACTATTTTAAAAATTAAAACATCTGATGTTAAGAAAGTAATATATTATTTGGAAAAATTAAATATAAATTTAAATGACATGACTATTGAAAAGCAAACATTGTTAGAAACAATTTTATTTGCTGATGTAAAAGAGGGAGGGACTAAAAATGAATAATATCGCTTTATTAAAAACAGAATTTAAAATTATTTTTCGAAAGAAACTAACAACATTCTTATCAATCATATTACCGGTAGGCTTTTATTTATTATTTACTTCTTTACTAGACTTACCAGAAGAGGCGAAACAGCAGTTCTATAAAGAATATATGTATAGTATGACAGTGTTTAGCTTGATGAGTTTTTGTTTAATGCAATTTCCTATAGAGATTATTGAAGAAAGAAACACAGGTTGGTTTAAACGATTAATGGTAACGCCTTTATCTAGTAAAACCTATTTTACTACTAAAATGATAAAAACAATATTGTTATTTTTATTGGCTATTATTTTGATTTTTACTGTTGCTCATCTATATAAACACGTAAATATGAGTATACAACAATGGTTGCTTTCAGGTGTTTCATTATGGATAGGTGCAAGTTTATTTTTAACATTAGGACTAATCATTGCTCAATTTAATGAAACACAAAAAGCAAGTAGTTTAGCCAATATAGTTAATATGGTATTAGCGATATTAGGAGGATTGTGGTTTCCAATTCAAACATTTCCGAGTTGGTTACAAAGAATTTCAAATATTACTCCAACATATCATTTGAAAAATTTTGCATTAGAATTAGCTAAAAATCAAGGTTTAAATATTACTTCATTATTTATTTTAATTGTATATAGTATACTATTTTTAATTATTACAGTGTGGATCAATCACAGAAAAGAAGTGAGTTAGATGAAAAAAAGAAAATGGAGCGTTAGATTAGGAGAGCTGTCTACGCTTATATATTTGTTATTTCCAATTATAAGTATCTTTAATGAAAAACGAGGTTCTCAAACTGTATATTTAATTGTTTTAGCTATTTTTATTGTGTCATATCTTATGCTAGTAATATATTATTATCGATTTAACAATAACGTAATATATAGCCTATTAGTGGTTCATTATGTAGGAATTATATATTTTGTTTATGCAATTAATCCAATGAATAGCTTATTCTTTTTCTTTAGCGCATTTGCATTACCTTTTATGTTTGAAGTAACAATTAAGTCAAAAGAATTTATCACATTTATAATTGCAATATTTTTATGTCTTATAATTACAAGTATTTATCAAATACAATATATAACTGTATTAGTTATCTTTTATTTAGTTATTTTAATTATTACTTTAGGGAATTTTAAAACTAAAAAAGATGGAGCATTAAAAAATGAAATAGAAGAGAAAAATAAGTATATTAATACATTAATTGCAGAACAAGAACGTCAACGTATAGGGCAAGATTTACATGATACACTAGGTCATGTATTTGTAAGTCTTAGTTTAAAATCAGAATTGGCATATAAGTTGATTGATAAAGATCAAGAAAAAGCTAAAAATGAAATATTGGCGATTAATCAGATATCTAAAGATACCTTAATTAAGGTAAGAAATATTATTGAAAATTTAAAATCTCAAAGTTTTGAAGAGGAAGTTCAATCCATAAAAAATGTTTTAAAAGATGCAAACATTCAATTTGAATTAAAAAATATAAGAAAGGTAAATGTTTTAACTCCAACAAAGCAATCGATACTATCAATGATTTTGAGAGAAGCAATCAATAATGTCATTAAACATGCAAAGGCTAGTAAGATTTATTGTGAAATGATACAAGAAGATAATAATCTATACCTAATTATTCAAGATAATGGAAAAGGTTGTAACACCACTGAAGACTTTAAATTAAAAAGTATAGAAAATAGAGTTCAACTTCTTAAAGGAAAATTAGAAATTAAATCTAAAAATGGTATGCATATACGTATTATGATACCAAGAGAGGATATTAAATGATTAGCATTATAATAGCTGAAGATCAATATATGTTGAGAAAAGCGATGGTTCAACTGATTGAATTTAACGAGCAAATGAAAGTAGTTAATGATTGTAATAATGGGGGTGACGCATTTGAGTTTATTGAAAAATATCATCCAGATATTGCAATTTTAGATATCGAAATGCCAGGGCTAACAGGTTTAGAAGTATTATCTAAAATAAGAGAATTTAAAATTGATACTAAAGTAATAATTGTAACTACATTTAAAAGACCAGGTTATTTTGAAAAAGCTGTGGCAAATGAAGTAGATGCTTATGTATTAAAAGAACGTTCCGTAGAAGATTTAATACAAACTATTAAACATGTCATGAATGGTGAAAAGGAATATAGTACTTCATTAATGACTACTTTATTCAAAGAATCTAATCCCTTAACACATAAAGAACAAGTGGTATTACGTGAAATTGGAGATAATTTAAGTAGTAAAGAAATTGCAGAAAAACTTTATCTTTCAGATGGGACAGTGAGAAATTATACGTCTAATATAATTGATAAATTAAATGCAGAGAATCGATTTAATGCTTGGAAGAAAGCAAAGGAAAAAGGCTGGATATAAAAAGTAAGAAAAATATTTAAGGAATGTATAAAAAAGACTGAATTGAATAATATTTAATGTTTTCAATTCAATCTTTTATTGAGAGTGACATTGTATGATACTCCCTTATTTACCTTTTCGTTTACGTATAATACTTTGAATAATATAAACAATAAATCCAACTAAAATGCCTAACAATACTGCTATAACAACCGAAACAATAATAGGCAGTTTATAAACGATTTGTAAAATAACGCCAACGATAATAGCAATTACGACAGCAATCATCGTGACTAAATTTTCATTACGTTCGCTCATGTATTTCACTCCTAACATGTATAATTATATCATGTTGAATATCAATTAATCATTTTTTGAAAATAAATTCAATATAGGTAGACTTTTTAGGTCGAAAGTATTGATTGATTATTAAATACATATTATATATTATATTTGAGTATTAAAAATATAATATAGGAGGCACCTATGAATTCAAAGAAAAATTTAACAATAATTGTTCTTGCTATCATTGTTATTGGCGTATTAGCATTTCAATTTTTAAATCATACAGGGCCATTTAAAGACGATAGTCAACATTCTTCATCTAATTCAACACAGATAGAACTTAAAGGAAAAGAAAAAGTCCACGTTGATCGGGTTGTAGATGGAGACACATTTGTGGCTAAGAAATCAAATGGTGAGCAAATTAAGGTACGTTTAATTGGTGTTGATACACCAGAAACGGTTAAACCTAACACATCAGTTCAACCTTATGGAAAAGAAGCTTCTAATTACAGCAAACAACATTTAAATAATAAAGATGTGTATTTAGAATATGATAAGGAAAAAGAAGACCGTTATGGTCGTACATTAGCCTATGTATGGTTAGATGAAAAAACAATGTATAACGAAGAATTAGTTAAAAAAGGATTAGCTCGTGAAAAATACTTCTCACCTAATGGTAAATATAGAAGTACATTTGAAAAAGATGAACAGCAAGCTAAAAAAGATAAAGTGAATCTTTGGAGTTAAAAAATGAGTATGGGAGAACATTCTTGACGAATGTTCTCCCATACTCATTTTTTAGTTATGAAAGTTTTCAACAATAGTATTAACTTGAGTTTCAGATAGAGGGTGTTTAGATAATTCAATAGCATTATTAATAACAGATTCTAAAGAAGATTTAGTGGATACTGTATCAATATATTTTTCTCTTTCTTCAGCACCTTCAATTATATTAACACTACCATCACTAAAATAAATGACACCAATACTTTGAACTTTATGATTAAAATATTTTTCAATGCCATCTTTTAAGATTTTTGCGTTAATAGCGGCTTGTTCATAAGGGTCATGTTGATAAAACTCATAGATAACTCGATTGTTTTGAATTTTTTCAATAAAAGTATATATTTCATTACGATTTGAATCAAATTGACTATGATATTGTTTACTAATATAATGCCCTACAATTTGTTCTACACTTTGATTATCACCCTCTAAGTGATCAGAAGTAGGTAAATCAAAATGATAAAATGTTTTTTGTTTCCAACTTTTAACGTCAATATTAATAAGACCTACGTCAGACACAACTATATAGTCAAATGTTCTTGCATACTCAAACAGTGGATGTTTAGTAGCTAAATTACTAGTCGTAATAATATTATAATATTTTAATTTTCCTAAAGCTTTAAAACGGTCTAAGATATCTTGTAATTCACGTTTAGCATTACGTTTGGAATGAGGACTAATCTCGTTATTAGAACTTAATATTTTATTTTTAAGTTCTAAATTTTCTTTACTGAGTAAAGAATTTTTAGAGACCATTTGATTTTTAGCGTAAACTTCAGTATCTATTCTATCTTGCATGTATCTTTGATTGAGTACAAATGCAAGTATAAGAATAACAATAATAATAATTAGAATAATCGTATGTGTCATATGCTCACCTCCTATTTAATATTTGTAAATTAGAAGATTAATGATTAAATTAATTTTCTATAGAAATCAATAATTAATTATAAACAAAATATATTTATTGTTCAATAAACAAAAAATGATAATTTAAGTTGAAAAAGAACATAATAACAGGATATAATTTATTCATTATTATAAATATAAAATTGTGTAAAATTATATCTCACACCCTAAAGAAGAATTAGAAGATTTACAAATTTTTCACAAATTAAAAATTGAAAACATTAAATTGTGTCTGTATAATTAACTTATGAAAGCGTTTCCTTTAAGGAGGACAGTTGTATGTCTCATCACCAAAATCATGTAGAAGAACTAGTTGGAATATTAAAAAATCAATGCCGTACAGCATTCAAATTTCACGGTGAAGTTGCTATTCAACTATTTTTAAATGAACTTTTTGAATTACCTTCGAAAGTCGATATTTGTGTAGAAAGAAAACGAATAGTAGAGGTTTTAAAAGTTATTCCTTCAAGTTATACATTTAAATATTATGATACGTCCAATCATAACATGGATAAAGATAATTTAGATATTCCATCTATTTCTCATATAAACGTTGTTAATAATGATAAAGTTATTTTAAGTATTTTTATTTATGATGTTATAAATGAGGAATGGATATTTAGACTAAACACTAATATCCGATTACCTAAAAATAGTATTTATTTTCATTCATTAACCTGGGATGTCGATTATATCAAACCTGAAATCGTATTAATGTATGATTTACTAGATTATCAACAAAACAATTCAGAAGCCAATTATAAGTCAGTTTTAGATGCTCTAAGCTATTATCAATTTGTGATTTTAAAAATGGTAGTGGGAGAGCATAAAATTAAAAAAGCACTTACACAAAAAGTTTAATATAAAAAATCTGAGACAAAATAGATGTCTCAGATTTTTTTATGTAATTGTTATTTAGGACATAAATTTTTTAAGCATACACCATGATAGCAATACTCATAAGTTGATAACACAGCTTTATCTGCATTTTCTCTTGAAATACCAAACATCATAGAAATTTCAGAAGCACCCTGATTAATCATTTTTAGGTTGATATTTGATTCTGCTAGAGCATGTGTGATTTTGTTAGCAGTTCCGACAGATTGAGTCATTCCTTCACCGACAATCATTAAGATGGCAAGGTCATGGTCAATGCTTAATTCATCAATATCACATTTTTTTCTAATCGCACTTAATACTTCATTCTCTTTATTTTTAATTTGATTAGAACGCATTATAATACTAATATTATCAATACCTGATGGCATATGATCGAAAGAGATATGATAGTTTTCTAATATTTCTAAAATTCTTCTTGTAAAACCTATTTGTCTATTCATTAAGTATTTCTTAATATTTATAACTGTGAAATCTTTATCGCAACTAATGCCAATAATTTGATTTTTATCTGTGACTTCACGATCATGGCGAATAAAGGTTCCTTTGTCCTCTGGATGATTTGTGTTTTTTATGACTACGGGTATTCTATGTTTATATAAAGGCTGTAATGCTTCATCGTGAAATACACTAAAGCCGGCATATGATAACTCACGCATTTCTCTATATGTAATTTCTTCAATAAGTTCAGGATTTTCAATTACATTTGGATTTGCCTTAAAAATACCAGAGACATCTGTAAAATTCTCATATAATGATGCTTTAATACCACGCGCTATGATTGCACCTGTGATATCCGAACCGCCTCTCGGAAATGTAACAACATAGTTATGTTTAGAAACACCAAAGAAACCTGGGATAATAATTTTTCCTTCAATTTCTCTTAATTTATAAATTTTATCATAAGCGTCTTCTAAAATTTGTGCTTGTTGTGGTAAGTCAGTTACTAAGATACCAGCATCTTTTGGTGAGAGATATGTTGTTTTAATGCCTTGTGAATCGTTGTATTTAGCGATAAGTTGAGCATTAAAATTCTCACCACATGATAACAATGCATCGTATAAACGATCATGCTTATCGTTTAATTGTTTAATGATTGTTTCAAGTGTTTCATCTATTGTTTCTAAGAGTGTAGACTCCATATGTAATTCTTCTAAAATATCTGCATAACGTTGAATAATCTCTCTTTTTTTATCTTGATAATCCAATTGATTGATTACTTTTTCATATAAACGAATAAGTAAGTCAGTCGTTTTAACATCATTCTTATGTCTTTTACCAGGTGCAGATACAATAATAATTTTTCTGTCTGGGTCATCATTGACAATATTTAGGACTTTTTTAATTTGTGTTGCATTTGAAACTGAACTTCCACCAAACTTAGCAACTTTCATAAAATTTACCAACCTTTCTAAAAAATCAGAAAATTCTATTTAATTTCCTGATACTACATGATAATATATATCTACATATTCACTTTTTCTTTTAAAAGTCCTATTCAATTAATTTGATTTAATAGTATAATAAATTTAAGTGTTTTTCAATAAAACAATTGTACTTCTCAATAATACAAATGGGAGGAAGATAAAAATTATGAAGGAATTAAACGTCGCGTTACTAGGGTTAGGAACAGTAGGCTCAGGTGTAGTAAAAATTATTGAAGAAAATCGACAACAAATTAAAGATACTCTAAATAAAGATATTGTTATTAAACATATTTTAGTAAGAGATACCACTAAAAAAAGACCTATTAATATTAGTCAATATCATTTAACAGAAGACATTAATGAAATTTTAAACGATGATGATATTGATATCGTTATAGAAGTAATGGGAGGAATTGAACCAACTGTTGATTGGTTAAGAGAATCTTTAAAAAGAAAAAAACATGTCATTACAGCAAACAAAGATCTACTTGCTGTGCATTTAGAATTACTAGAGAACCTAGCAGAACAACAAGGCGTAGCCTTAAAATTTGAAGCAAGTGTTGCAGGTGGTATTCCCATTGTTAACGCGATTAATAATGGGTTAAATGCTAATAATATCTCTAAATTTATGGGAATTTTAAATGGTACGTCAAATTTTATTCTTTCAAAAATGACGAGAGAACAAACTTCATTTGAAGATGCACTTGCTGAAGCACAAAGATTAGGATTTGCTGAAGCAGATCCTACTGATGATGTAGAAGGTATTGATGCAGCTAGAAAAGTAGTGATTACGTCTTATTTATCATTTAACCAAGTAATTAAGTTAAATGATGTGAAAGTAAAAGGTATCAGTAAAACAACATTATCTGATATTAATGTAGCTGACAAATTAGGTTATAAGATTAAATTGATTGGTAAAAGTACATATCATCATAGAGAAGTTAATGCATCCGTTGAACCAACCTTAATACATAAATCACATCAGCTTGCAGCAGTAGAAAATGAATACAATGCAATTTACGTTATTGGAGATGCTGTAGGGGATACAATGTTTTATGGTAAAGGAGCAGGTAGCTTAGCTACTGGTAGTGCAGTAGTGAGTGATTTATTAAATGTAGCACTCTTCTTTGAATCAAATTTACATACACTTCCACCTCATTTCGAATTAAAAACAAATAAAACTCGAGAATTAATGGATAATGGTGACGCAATTGCTATTGGAGAAAAATTAAATTACTATGTTGTCATTCATAGTGATGAATCAATTGATAAACTTAAAGATCAACTTAAATCAGATTTACCATTCCACAAATCACTTCAAATAGAACAACGTGATTCTAGTTCTTATGGAGTTGTGGTTACCGGATTAGACCAATCACCTGAATCACTACTTAGTAAAGAAAATTACAACATTGAAAAAATTTATCCAGTTGAAGGAGTTTAATAATTATGAAAAGATGGCAAGGTTTAGTAGAAGAATTTAAAGATTATTTACCGGTGAATGAAGATACACCTAAACTTACTTTAAATGAAGGACATACACCACTGATTCACTGTGCTAATATATCAGAAATGCTAGATATTGATTTATATGTTAAATATGAGGGTGCTAATCCAACCGGTTCTTTTAAAGATAGAGGAATGGTAATGGCTGTAACAAAAGCGAAAGAACAAGGTAAAAAAGTGGTGATTTGTGCTTCAACAGGAAACACCTCTGCCTCAGCAGCAGCTTATGCTGCACGTGCAGGTTTAAAAGCAATTGTAGTGATTCCCGAAGGAAAGATTGCTTTAGGTAAACTTTCGCAAGCGGTCATGTATGGTGCAGAAATTGTCTCAATTGAAGGTAACTTCGATGAAGCATTAGAAATCGTTAAAGAGATTGCACAAAATGATGATGATATTGAATTAGTAAATTCTGTTAATCCATTTAGAATAGAAGGACAAAAAACAGGTGCATTTGAAATTGTCGAACAATTAGAAGAAGCTCCAGATGTTCTAGCAATCCCAGTAGGAAACGCAGGAAACATTACTGCTTATTGGAAAGGCTTTAAAGAGTATCATGAGAAAAAAGGAAGTCAACTTCCTCAATTATTTGGTTTCCAAGCAGAAGGAGCCTCACCAATTGTTCAAAATAAAGTCATTAAAAATCCTGAAACAATCGCTACAGCAATCCGTATCGGTAATCCAGCAAGTTGGAAAAAAGCAACTGTTGCGTTAGAAGAATCGAATGGCCTCATTGATAGTGTGACTGATGATGAAATTTTAGAAGCATATCAATTAATGACATCTAAAGAAGGCGTATTTAGTGAACCAGCAAGTAATGCTTCAATTGCTGGTTTAATCAAATTACAACGTGCAGGAAAATTGCCGAAAGGTAAAAAAGTAGTAGCAATATTAACTGGTAATGGATTAAAAGATCCAGACACTGCTATCTCAATTTTAGATAATCCAATTCAACCGCTTCCAAACAATAAAGAAAGTATTATCAATTATATTAAAGGAACACTTTAATATGAAGCCATCACTTCACCTGAAAATACCTGCATCAACTGCTAACTTAGGAGTAGGATTTGATTCTATTGGTATGGCAATTAATAAATATTTATACCTATATGTTGAGGAAGCGGAAGGCAGTAACTGGGAATTTAAATATTTAAATGAAGAGTTAGACTCATTACCGAAAGATAAAAGTAATTATGTCTATAAAGTTGCACAACAAGTAGCTGAAAAATATAATGTAACTTTACCTAATTTAAAAGTGTCGATGAGAAGTGAAATTCCATTAGCAAGAGGATTAGGATCATCTGCATCCGCTTTAGTTGGAGCATTATATATCGCTAACTACTTCGGTAATATTCAATTATCTAAGTATGAATTACTACAACTAGCTACTGAAATAGAAGGGCACCCTGATAATGTAGCACCTACAATTTATGGTGGATTACTCGCAGGATATTATAATCCTGAAACCAAAGAGACAAATGTGGCACATATTGATATACCTGATGTAGATGTAATTCTTACTATCCCAACATATGAACTCAAAACAGAAGACTCACGTAGGGTACTTCCAGATAATTATTCTCATGAGAAGGCAGTTCAAAATAGTGCGATTAGCAATACAATGATTTGTGCATTAATTCAACATAATTATGACCTTGCCGGAAAAATGATGACACAAGATGGTTTTCATGAACCTTATCGTCAACACTTGATTCCTGAATTTGAAAAAGTAAAAGTACTATCCCAAAAATATGATGCTTATGCTACAGTGATTAGTGGAGCAGGTCCAACGATATTGACATTGAGTCGTAAAGAAAAAAGTGGAGAACTTGTTAGAACATTAAAATCAGAAATAACAACTTGCGATTCTGAACATGCAACAATTAATAATGTAGGTGTTATTGAAGAAGTTGTGTATCCTTCATAAAATTATTGTAAAATAGATAAGAGCAAAAATGAAAGGAGAGCAACTAAGAAATGAGTAACTATAAAATGATTGTTATGGATATGGATGACACTTTAATGACAAGTGATAATGTAGTTAGTCCTGAAACCAAAGACTATTTAATTCAACTACAAGAAGAAGGATATAAAATTGTTTTAGCTTCTGGAAGACCAACTGAAGGAATGATTCCAGTAGCTAAAGAATTAAAGTTAGATCATTATCAAAGCTATATCATTAGTTATAATGGCGGTAAAACAATTAACGCTAAAACAGAAGAAATTGAAGTAAGTAAAAGTGTAACTAAAGATCATTTTGATAAAATTACAGACTATTGTCGTAAAAAAGGCTTTTTAACATTAACGTATCAAGACGGACAAATTATCTTTGATACAGAACATGAATATCGTAAAATTGAATCAGAATTAACTGGTCTACCTATGAAACAAGTGGATGATATTAAAGCGTATATTCAGTCTGATGTACCTAAAACAATGGGCGTTGATTATGAAGAAAATATTTCAAAAGCACGTAACGAATTAAATGGAACATTTAATTCTGATATTGATGTGACGACGAGCAAACCTTTCTTCCTGGAATTCATGGCTAAAGATGTTTCTAAAGGTAATGCAATTAAAGCTTTATGCGAAAAGTTAAATATTTCATTATCAGAAGTGATTTGTTTTGGAGATAGCCTCAATGACCAATCAATGTTTAAAGTTGTAGGATATGCTGTAGCAATGGGAAATGCGAGTGAAGAATTAAAAAAAATTGCAGATAAAGTTACATTAGATAATGATTCTAATGGTATACCAGTAGCGCTTAAAGAATTGCTATAAAACATTTATATAAATTAAAAAGGAAGCGGAATGAATTCGTATTGAATCATGTTTCGCTTCCTCTTTTTTATTATCATAACTAATTATTTAGCAGTATGTGTCCAGTCATGTTTACCTTTATTTCTTTTTACATGAGCATATACTTGATCAGCTGCATAATCTAAATTTGTATATACTGTTATTGTATATGCAGATTGGTTAACGTGAAATGGCTCATCTCGAAATACATCTTTTAAGTGTGTAAATAAGTTTTCCATTTGATCATGAGTTAGACTAGGATACTCACGCAATGTACGTTTCAGTAATTGTCCATTTCTTTCTTCTAAAGATTGTACGACAATAACAAAACGTTCATCACTCTTTATTACGTCATCAAATAAATTTGTTTGACCTACCATACTCAGTCACCTCTAAGTCGTTATCGTTATACTCATTATACAAAATAAACGACTATTAGAAAATATACATATTGTGTTTAGGAATAAAAACGGGAGTAGAATTGTATTTAATTCTACTCCTAAATAAACGATGATATTAATCATGATAATGATGGGTTGTAAGATCCATGTGATCTAATTTTACAAATTTAGTTTTACGAATCAATTTATGCACGATAAAGATAATTGCTAAGACAATTAAAGGCATGATATTAACAAAAAAATCGCCTATATTACCATTAAATAAATCACCGATAGAATTACCAAGGTATAAGAAAATTAATGTAGCAAACACAATGATAGGGCCTAGAGGGAAAAGTGGTGATTTGTAAGGCAATAATGTGTTAATATCTTTGCCTTGACGTTTAATCCCTCTACGTAAACGTATTTGAGCCCATGCACTTATTGCCCATACAATAATTACTAAAGAGCCAATGATATTTAACAAGCTAAATACTGCATTAGCATAGAAATTAGCTAGAATAATAATTGCTACTACTAAAATGTAAGTAGTGACTATTGAACGCATCGGTAATTTCGTTTTATTATTTAATTTACTTAAAAACTTTGGTGCTTGCTTTTCATCACTCAAAGAGAAAAGCATTCTACTTGTTGTATACATTCCAGAATTCGCTGCAGATAGTAACGATGTAAGAATGACAGCATTAATAATTGATGCTGCAAATGCTATACCGATTCGATCGAAAACTATAGTAAATGGACTTTGAGATACCGATTGATTTTTATTTAATAATAAAGGATCAGTATAAGGAATAATAGCTGCAATGACGACAATAGATAAAACATAAAACAATAAAATTCTCCAAAATACTTGCTTAACAGCCCTTGGCATAGTTTTTTCAGGATTATCAGATTCACCTGCAGTGACAGCTACAACTTCCGTACCACCCACAGAAAATCCTGCTACAAGTAATACTGCTAAGAAACCAGATAAACCACCTACAAAAGGTGCTTCACCTTTGGTATAATTCTCGAATCCATATGTATGTCCACCAAGAATACCAAAAATCATTAATATACCAACAACAATAAATACAATAATTGTGATTACTTTAATTAATGATAACCAAAATTCTGTTTCGCCAAATGCTTTAACAGTAAAGATATTTAATAGGAATATAATCGTTATAAAAATTAAACTCCATACCAGAGGACTGAAAATTTTAAATACATCCCAATAAAATAAAACATTAGAAGCTACCATTACATCAACGCTTGATACTAAAGACCATAGAATGTAATACAACCATCCCATTGTAAAACCGATAGACGGATCAATGAAACGGGTAGCATATGAACTAAACGAACCAGATACAGGATAAAATGTAGCAAGTTCTCCAATAGACGACATTAAAAAATAAAGCATGATTCCTATCAATAAATAAGCTAAGATAGCTCCTCCAGGTCCTGCCTGAGAAACGACACTACCTGTAGCAACAAAAAGTCCAGTACCTATTGCGCCTCCGATAGCAATCATAGATATGTGTCTTGACTTAAGACCGCGTTTCATATTGTTATCTTCCATATAATATCTCCTAAATTAAAATTTAAAATATACAAATCATTTTAATCGTTTTAGGTCAAGTATTCAATAACTTTTGAACAATTTGTTTTAAAAATTTTAAATTTTCTGATTTTTTAAAACGATTAGTTTTTGGTACGTAGAAGGAAACTGATTAAATTAAAAGAAACTTATTGCGTAAAAATAAAGGATATGATAGAATTTTAAATCGTAAGAATTCCTAATTATATATAACAAGAAAGGATGTTATTGATGCGCGTTAATGTAACTTTAGCTTGCACTGAATGTGGCGATCGTAATTATATTACAACAAAAAATAAACGTAATAACCCTGAGCGTATTGAAATGAAAAAATATTGCCCAAGACTAAATAAATACACGCTACACCGTGAAACTAAATAATTCCTTATCTTTTAAATACGACAAAAAGATAAACTATTATAGACTCATACATGTTTAAGATGAATAACATGTGTGAGTCTTTTAATTTTAAAATAATTGTCTTTGTAATTTTTTAAAAGTATGTTAAGATATAAAACGTAATTATTACGATTTGTAAAAAGGAGATATTATATGGCTAAAAAATCTAAAATAGCTAAAGAATTAAAAAGAGAAAAATTAGTAAATCAATATTATGAATTACGTAAAGAACTGAAAGAAAAAGGAGATTATAAAGCATTAAAAAAATTGCCAAGAGATTCATCTCCAACTCGTTTAACAAGAAGATGCAAAGTTACAGGACGCCCAAGAGGTGTAATGAGAAAATTTGAAATGTCTAGAATTGCATTTCGAGAACATGCTCATAAAGGTCAAATTCCTGGTGTGAAAAAATCTAGTTGGTAACTGAAACTAATACTTTAGTCCATTTACATTGTATTTAAAAAATTGTAAAGTATATAAGGATATAAATAATAAGAGCGAGGAAAAGGTGATTTCTCGCTCTAGATTACGTTATAAATGATTTTTTAAAGCGTCAGATATTTTATTTATGTCTACAGTGTCTTTTTAATTTTTAATGTATAGGGGAAATTTAAAGTATGAAAATTTTTGATTATGAAGATATTCAATTAATTCCAAATAAATGTATTGTTAATAGTAGATCTGCATGTGATACAACTGTACAATTTGGACCTAAAACTTTTAAGTTGCCAGTGGTTCCTGCTAATATGCAAACAGTTATGAATGAATCTTTAGCTGAATGGTTTGCAGAAAATGATTATTTTTATATTATGCATCGTTTTGATGAAGCAGGTCGCATACCTTTTATAAAAAAAATGCAAAATAAAGGACTTTTCGCTTCTATTTCAGTGGGTGTAAAGGAAACTGAATTTGAATTTATAGAAAAATTAAAAACTGAGCATTTAATACCTGAATATATTACAATTGATATCGCCCATGGTCATGCTAATTCGGTTATTAATATGATTAAACATATTAAAAAACATATTCCTCAATCATTTGTTATTGCTGGTAATGTAGGAACGCCTGAGGGAGTAAGAGAATTAGAAAATGCTGGTGCAGATGCTACTAAAGTTGGTATAGGACCAGGACGAGTGTGTATTACTAAAATTAAAACTGGATTTGGTACAGGAGGATGGCAATTAGCTGCATTAAACATTTGTAGTAAAGCTGCACGTAAACCAATTATTGCTGATGGAGGTATTAGAACACATGGTGATATCGCGAAATCTATTCGTTTTGGAGCCACTATGGTTATGATTGGTTCATTATTTGCAGCGCATGAAGAATCTCCTGGCAAAACAGTTGAGTTAGATGGTAAACGTTATAAAGAATATTTTGGTAGTGCTTCCGAATTCCAAAAAGGAGAACATAAGAATGTTGAAGGGAAGAAAATGTTTGTGGAACATAAAGGTTCATTAAAAGATACCTTAGTTGAAATGCAACAAGATCTTCAAAGTTCAATTTCCTATGCTGGCGGCAAAGATTTAAAATCACTAACTACTGTTGACTATGTTATTGTAAGAAACTCAATTTTTAATGGTGATAGAGATTAATATATATTTAGTAGGTGAATGTTATTAAAAAATTCCTTTTATTTACTGCAATATTTCTGTTATTTATCATTATAAAACCCATCGAAGAAAACCAGTTTTTTATTCATTTGCAAAATAATGTAAGAGATAAAGTAGAAGTTTTATTAAATGAAGATACAAGCTATAAAAATAATGTGCTTAAAGTTCCAAAAAAACAAGAATTCGCAGTTAATAATATTCAATTAAATATGTCACAAAAGGAAGTAGAAAATAAGATAGGGCGACCAAAAAGAGTGACTTCAAATGAATATGGTACAAAATGGTACACTTATTATAATGATGATTATCAAAATTTTTTAATGGTAAGTTATATTAATAATAAAGTTAATGCTTTATTTAGTAATCAAAACATTATAACTTCTAAATCTAAAATTAAATATAATACCCCTAAAAAAGTGGTTGAACAACGTCTTGGTAAGCCAGTAGATAAAATTGCAAAAGGACGTAATCGTTTTGTTGTAAAAAATGATGAATATGATGTTTTTTATAAAGATCACATTTATACAACTGCATTTTACGATAAACATAATAAAAATAACTTAACAGGGTTGTTGCAAGTGAGTGAATCGATGGAAAACCGATTACAAAAGCAATATGGTGCACCTTCTACAACGCTAGAAAAAAGCTTTGAATATCAAAACTTTGATTTAGTTAATGCAGAAAGAAAACAACACGGATTAAATACATTGGATTACTCTAAAAAAATATCTAATACTGCAAGAAAACATAGTGAAGATATGGTTAAAAATAATTATTTTGAGCATACTGATTTAAATGGTCATTCACCTTTCGATAGAATGAAACGTGATGGTATACAATTTAATGCTGCTGCTGAAAATTTAGCTTATGGTCAACAAAGTAGTATTTATGCTCACGAAGGACTTATGAATTCTCTAGGACATCGGGAAAATATTTTAAATACACACGTTAATACATTAGGTGTAGGTGTAGATTTTAATAATAAGCGACAACCATTTTGGACAGAAAACTATGCTGGATAATGTTTGATTTATAATATATAGGGGTATGTTCTTTTTGCAAGGAAGTTGATATTATGCCTACAAAGAAAAATAAGAAAAAAGATATACTTGATAAAGTTAAAGAGATTTTAAATAAAAAATAAAGAGGCTGGGACATAATTTCTAACAAATTA
>NZ_KV827240.1:0-500 GCF_001836075.1 Staphylococcus sp. HMSC035D11 | reverse complement strand
AAAAAAATGAAGTAAATCCTAACTACATTAATATACTTAAAAACAAAGACCCTAATTATCAAAAGAAAACTCCCTTTGCTCTTATTAATGCTAAAGACGTTAGTAAACCTGAAGATTTAGATTTAGATACAGCAAGTTGCTTAATTAAAATGTCAAAACTTAACTTTGAAAGTTTTAAATTAGCCTTTAGAGATCCTAAAGCTAGGGTTAAATTAAATTTTGACATTAACAATAAATACCCACATTCTTCTATTAATGAAATAAAAATTTCTATGGGGTACTTAGATAACCTCTCATTAGATTTATCCCCGAATCTTAATACAATTATTGGTGGTAGAGGAGCTGGAAAATCAACATTTATTGAATTAATTCGATATGCATTAGACATAAATCCTATGAGTCGAAATGCAAACACATCTTTTGAAAACATCTGTAAATCTAATTTAGGAATCGGTGGAATAGTAGAATTAGTTGTAACATCACATGCACAATACGGTAAA
>NZ_KV827239.1:0-928 GCF_001836075.1 Staphylococcus sp. HMSC035D11 | reverse complement strand
AAATAAATTTAAAAAGAAGTAGTTTATGATGCCTACAAATCATGGTGTTTTGTTTGAAGAAGATAAGAGATAAGTTATTGAAAATAGTATCAATTAAAAAGAAGAAAATACTGATAGTAGTAACAACGAATAATAAGCGTTTATAAAAAATGGGACTAAATCTTTTCAGTTTTAGTCCTTTGTACTTAATTACATTTCCTTTTTAGATTTAATTACTTGCCATTGAAGATAAAGTTGGAGCGCAGTTAAAACAACATTAATTAATGCCAAAGTAACTTTAATCTTTTTCTTATTACTCATAAGTGATTCTCCTTTCTTTTATAGCAGCGTGCTATGTTGTGAAATCGGGACATGTGCTGATATTGTTTTGTTTTCTCCACCCTTACCTTGTTGGCAGATTAAGTTGAATTATTGATTAAATAAAGAAGTGATTGGTAAATTGTCACGACGTTTATTTAACGTATGCATTTCTTCGAATTCAGATTTGAGAGATTTCATTAAGTAGCCTTGCATGGCTTCAACGGTTTCATTTTTTTGAATTAATGTAGCTTTAAAACGTTTAAGGACATTAACAATTTCAAGTTCCATATCTTCTAATAAATAATATGCATCGATAGAATTGTTGAAGGATGTTTTGGCTTTTAATAATACAGATTTGATAATTTTAATTTCGGCTACCTCAAAAAACCTTAGATAGTTTTGAATATTTTGAGGTAATTCTTCAAGTAGTTGAAATTTTAAAGCTTCATTATTAAAGTTTAGATTTTTGTGACTTGAATGATTTGTGTGATTACTAGAATTTGTTATTTTTTTATCATTCAAATCATCCGTATCATTATTCTTAGTCTTAATATAATCAGTCTTAATATAATCAGTATCATTAGGGTCTAAAATTTGGGATTCTGGAGTCCCAAATTTCGGGATTCTG
>NZ_KV827238.1:0-10376 GCF_001836075.1 Staphylococcus sp. HMSC035D11 | reverse complement strand
AGGGTCAGAGGTTCGAATCCTCTATGGCTCACTTTAAGCACTCCATTAAGGAGTGCTTTTTTATTACCCATTTTTAGTAGTGATTTTCATGAAAAAATTTATAAGTATGACTTTCATAGTATGACAGTTACACCTTTCATTGGTATAATTATAAGTATGAAAGTTATAGACGGAGGAGAGATTATGGATTTTTCCAACTTTTTTAATAATCTTAGTACTTTGAAGATTATTACAAGTATATTAGATATACTTATTGTCTGGTATGTCCTTTATCTTCTCATTACTGTATTTAAAGGAACTAAAGCAATTCAATTGCTTAAAGGTATATTATTTATAGTTATTGGACAACAAGTAAGTAAACTTCTCAATTTAAC
This sequence comes from Staphylococcus sp. HMSC035D11, assembly GCF_001836075.1. Lineage (NCBI taxonomy): Bacteria > Bacillati > Bacillota > Bacilli > Caryophanales > Staphylococcaceae > Staphylococcus > Staphylococcus sp. HMSC035D11. Next base: position 10,002 of record NZ_KV827238.1, on the reverse strand, counting down.
TGCTACCTCAAAGTTATTTGATATTGTGATTCAATGGGGCGTTTTAGCTTTAATTGTGATATTCCAACCAGAAATTAGACGAGCACTTGAGCAATTAGGGCGAGGGAGCCTATTTAAACGCTATACTAATACTTACAGTCATGATGAAGAAAAATTAATCCAATCTGTATCAAAGGCTGTTCAGTATATGGCTAAAAGACGAATTGGAGCATTAATTGTTTTTGAAAAGGAAACTGGATTGCAAGACTATATTGAAACTGGTATATCAATGAATTCTGCAATATCTCAAGAATTATTGATAAATGTTTTTATACCTAATACACCATTACATGATGGGGCTATGATTATTCAAAACACTAAAATTGCTAGTGCTGCATGTTATTTACCACTTTCAGATAGTAATAAAATTTCTAAAAGTTTAGGTACAAGACATAGGGCAGCCGTAGGAATTTCTGAAGTTTCGGACTCATTTACTGTGGTAGTATCTGAAGAAACCGGTTCAATATCAGTTACTTTCGATGGTAAATTAAGACGTGATGTTTCTGATGAAGTATTCGAAGAGTTATTAGCTGAACATTGGTTTGGAACTCGCGCTCAAAAGAAGGGTGTGAAATAGCATGTTAGAAAGTAAGTGGGGATTAAGATTTTTTGCCTTAATATTAGCGATCTTTTTTTATCTTTCTGTTAATAATGTGTTTGGCAATATTTTTAACAATGATAATCTAGCTCAGAATTCTTCTAAAACAATTGAAGATGTACCTGTAGAAATTCTTTATAATACCAAAAATTTACATGTTACTAAATCACCAGATACTGTTGATGTTACTATTTCAGGACCACAATCAAAGTTATTGAAAATAGAAAGTTCAGACGATATCAAGGTCACAGTTAATTTATCTAATGCTAAATCTGGAAATTATAAAGAAGATTATATTGTTAAAGGATTAAGTAACGATATTAGTTATAATGTTAAACCTAAACACGCTTATATCACCTTGGAGGATAAAGATACTAAAACAATGCATGTTCAGCCTGATATTTCACAAAACAATGTAGATTCAAATTATAAAGTAAGTGAAACTTCTTTGAATAAAGACACTGTTCAAGTTACTGGTGGTAAAAAGCAATTAGACAAAATTGCATATTTAAAAGCGACATTTAAAAATGCGACTAATATCAGTGAGAATACTACTGATGTAGCTGAAATTACTGCATTTGACAAGCAATTGAATAAATTAAACGTTCAAATCAAGCCTAATAATATTAAAATGTCAGTGAAACTTGAACCTTACAGTAAAAAAGTAAAAATTAAAACCGTTAAAAAGGGTTCATTACCTGATGATGAAAGTTTAGATAGCATTAAACTAAATGAGAATGAAGTAGAAATTTATGGTAATAAAGATGATTTGAAGGATATTAATGACATAGAAGCCGATGTCAATTTAGATGATATCACTGAATCGACTGATAAAACACTTCAACTCAAGATACCTAAACAGGTTAAGAAATCTGAATTTAATGAAGTCACAGCACATGTCAATTTAAAATAGTAAACTAGATAATAAAGGAGTAATGAAAATGGGAAAATATTTTGGAACAGATGGTGTAAGGGGAGTAGCTAATAAAGAATTAACACCTGAATTAGCGTTTAAACTAGGTCGCTATGGTGGTTATGTATTAGCACATAATGAAGGAGAGAAACATCCTAGAGTTTTAGTTGGTAGAGATACTCGTGTGTCTGGTGAAATGTTAGAATCAGCTTTAATCGCTGGATTAGCATCAATAGGTGCAGAAGTAATGAGATTAGGAGTTATTTCTACTCCAGGTGTTGCATATTTAACACGTGAAATGGGAGCACAATTAGGAGTAATGATTTCTGCATCTCATAATCCTGTAGCTGATAATGGTATTAAGTTCTTTGGTGCTGATGGTTTTAAACTTTCAGATAAGCAGGAAGAAGAAATTGAACAATTATTAGATCAAGAACAACCTGACTTACCACGTCCAGCAGGCAAAGACATTATGCATTTTTCAGATTATTATGAAGGTGCACAAAAATACTTAAGTTATCTTAAATCTACAATTGATATAAATTTAGATGGACTTAAAATTACTTTAGATGGGGCGAATGGATCAACTTCTTCACTTGCGCCTTTCTTATTTGGTGATTTAGAGGCAACGACAGTTACAATTGGTTGTAATCCAGATGGATACAATATTAATGATGAATGTGGGTCTACTCATCCTGAACATTTAGCTGAAAAAGTTGTAGAAACTGAAAGTGATTTTGGTTTAGCTTTTGATGGAGATGGAGATCGTTTAATTGCTGTTGATGAAAAGGGTAACATCATTGATGGTGACCAAATTATGTTTATTATTGGTCAAGAAATGCATAAAAATCATGAATTAAATAATAATATGATTGTATCTACTGTAATGAGTAACTTAGGATTTTATAAAGCTCTTGAAACAGAAGACATTCAATCAAATAAAACAAAAGTTGGAGATAGATATGTCGTTGAAGAAATGAGACGAGGCCATTATAATTTAGGCGGAGAACAATCTGGACATATAGTAATGATGGACTATAACACGACTGGTGATGGACTACTAACTGGAGTACAACTTGCTGCTATTATTAAATCAAGTGGTAAAACTTTAAGTGAGTTAGCAGCACAAATGAAAAAGTATCCACAATCATTAATTAATGTAAAAGTAACAGATAAACATCATGTATCTGAAAATGAAGACGTTAAAGCTGTTATGAATGAAGTTGAGAATGAAATGAATGGTGAAGGAAGAATATTAGTTAGACCTTCAGGAACTGAACCATTAGTAAGAGTAATGGTTGAGGCAGCAACAAATGAAGATGCTGAACGTTATGCTCAAACAATTGCTGATAAAGTAAAAGAAAAAATGGGATTAAATTAATAGTACCATTTAAAAACAAGAATACACTCTCTTTAAAGTTAAAGCCGTAGAACTGAAAACTTTAAAGAGAGTATTTTTTTAGCAAAAAATATAAATTAAATATCAAATTATAACTATAAGTTTATGAATTAAATATAATAATATTTGCAAATGATTAATAAAAAAGGGTAAAATAAATAGTATTGGAAGAAAGGAGGATAGATGTAATAAAAGTAAAACAAAGCGCCTGGACAAGTAATTAGAATGTTAATCATTTAGTATTAATTAGGAGAATACTCATAGACATACTAATTATATTGTAGACGAGGAGAATAGTTATCGATATAATCGGCGGATGCTATTCCGGATGAGGCACATTCGTTAGCTTATTATTTAAAACATATAGGTAACTAGATGTACAAATATAATAAGAACGCCAAATAGAAAACATAGAAATATGATGTTTAGAATCCAATACAATAAAACGAGCAATGTCTAATTAAAAAATTTTATATAACAGATAAAATTATCATATGACTATGTAATGGAGGAAAAAGAAATATGTGCGGAATTGTTGGATATATTGGCTTTGATAATGCCAAAGAATTATTACTATCTGGTTTAGAAAAATTAGAGTATAGAGGATATGATTCAGCAGGAATTGCTGTTGTCAATGATGAAGGGACTACTGTATTTAAGGAAAAAGGTCGTATTGCAGAATTAAGAAAAGTAGCAGATAGCAATGACATTGATGGTCACATTGGTATTGGTCATACTCGATGGGCTACTCATGGGGTACCTAGTCATATTAATTCACATCCTCATCAATCAAATAATGGACGTTTCACTTTAGTGCATAATGGTGTAATTGAAAATTATGAAGAACTAAAAAGCGAATACTTATCAGATGTAACGTTTAAATCAGAAACTGATACAGAAGTTATCGTTCAATTAGTAGAATATTTTTCAAATAAAGGGTTAGAAACTGAAGAAGCATTCACTAAAGCAGTATCTTTATTAGATGGATCGTATGCTTTAGGTATGTTAGATTCTGAGGATGAAGACACTATTTATGTAGCTAAAAATAAATCACCTTTACTTGTTGGTATTGGTGACGACTTTAATGTTATTGCTTCAGATGCATTAGCAATGATTAAAGTTACAAATCAATATAAAGAAATTCACGATCATGAAATTGTTATTGTTAAAAAAGAAAGTGTAACAATTAAAGATAAAGATGGAAATATTCAAGATCGCCCAACGTATACTGCTCAAATAGATGCATCAGATGCTGAAAAAGGTATTTATGATCACTATATGTTAAAAGAAATTAATGAACAGCCAGCAGTAATGCGTCGTATTATTCAAGAATACGAAGATGAAAATGGAGATTTAAATATTGATTCTGAAATTATTAAAGATGTATCGAATGCAGATCGCATTTATATTATTGCTGCAGGAACAAGTTATCATGCTGGTTTAGTTGGTAAAGAATACCTTGAAAAACTATCTGGAGTGCCAACTGAAGTTCATGTGGCATCAGAATTTGTTTATAACATGCCATTATTATCTGAAAAACCTTTATTTATTTATATCTCTCAATCAGGAGAAACAGCTGATAGCCGTGCAGTATTGGTTGAAACAAATAAATTAGGCCATAAGTCTTTAACAATTACAAATGTAGCAGGTTCAACGTTATCTCGTGAAGCTGATCATACGTTATTATTACACGCAGGACCTGAAATTGCTGTTGCATCAACTAAAGCTTATACAGCTCAAATTGCTGTATTATCAATTCTTTCTCAAGTTGTAGCTAAAGCACATGGACGCAATAACGGTATTGACTTATTAAGAGAATTAGCAAAAGTAACAACTGCAATTGAAACGATTGTAGATGATGCACCAGTAATGGAAAAAATTACTAAAGAATTCTTAGAAACGACTAGAAATGCTTTCTTTATTGGTCGTGCGATGGATTACAATGTAAGTTTAGAAGGAGCATTAAAACTTAAAGAAATTTCATATATTCAAGCTGAAGGATTTGCTGGTGGAGAGTTAAAACACGGTACTATTGCTTTAATTGAAGATGATACGCCAGTCATTGCGTTAGCTACGCAAGAAAATGTGAATTTATCAATTCGTGGTAATGTTAAAGAAGTAGTAGCACGTGGCGCTAAACCTTGTATTATTTCAATGGAAGGTTTAGAAAAAGATGGAGACACATATGTGATTCCTCACGTACACGAATTATTAACGCCTTTAGTATCAGTAGTAGCGCTACAATTAATCGCATATTATGCAGCTTTACACAGAGGATTAGATGTTGACAAACCTCGTAACTTAGCTAAATCAGTTACAGTTGAATAATTCAAAAAGCTGGGACATGGATGACATGTCTCAGTTTTTTATTTGATTTGTTAAATAATCAGAATCATCATACAATTATTTTAAGTAGAGGTGATCATTTGATAAATTTAAAACATATCTATAAAAAGAAACACGGAAAAACAATCATTAATGATTTAAATTGGCATATTGAAGCGGGAGATAATTGGATTCTTTATGGGTTGAATGGTGCAGGAAAAACAACACTATTAAATATCATGAATTCTTATGAAAGTGTATCTCAGGGTGAAATAGAATTGTTTGAAATGATACCAGGTAAAAAAGGATATTCTGCAGAAAACGTTCGTCAACATATTGGATTTGTTTCGCATAGTTTATTAGAAAAATTTCAAGACGGTGAGAAAGTGATTGATGTCGTATTAAGTGGCATATTTAAATCTATCGGTCTATATAAAGAATATTCTGATGAACATACTAAAGAAGCAGAAAAATTATTAAATTTAGTAGGAATGTTATCATATAAAGATCAATATTTAGGATATCTCTCAACAGGACAAAAACAAAAAGTAATGATTGCTCGCGCGCTTATACATCAACCTGATGTACTTATTCTTGATGAACCAGCATCAGGATTAGACTTTTTGGCTAGAGAACAGTTATTATATTTATTAGAAAATTTAAATAAGACATACGCTCATTTGACGATGATTTACGTGACTCATGTCATAGAGGAAATTATTCCTTTATTTAGTAAGATATTTTTATTAAAAGAGGGTAGTTGTTTTGATAAAGGAATAACAAAAGATATTTTAACTGATTCGATGATGTCTAAATTTTTTAATAACCAAATTGAAGTTATTCAATATAGAAATCGATATCATCTTTATATAAAACATAATTGAGTTTGCACTTTGGTTAAATAAATGTCACAATTTTAAGAAAGAGTTAGATGGAGGGTATCACGATGGCATTAGAAAATATTAAAGCAATATTCTTAGATATGGATGGAACACTATTGCATGAAGATAATAAAGCGACTGTAAAAACAAAAGAAGTAATTGATCAGTTAAGAGAAAAAAATTATAAGGTATTTCTAGCAACAGGACGTTCTTATTCTGAAATTCATAGTCTAGTACCAAAAGGTTTTAAAGTAGATGGTATGATTAGTTCTAATGGAACAAGAGGCGATATTGAAGATACAATTTTATTTAAACATAGTTTGACAATAGATAGTGTAAAAAAAATCGTGCAACTAGCTCAACAACAACACATTTATTATGAAGTTTTTCCTTTTGAAGGAGATAGAATTTCATTAATTGACGATCAATCATGGATGGAAGATATGATTGATAGTGAACGTCCACAAAATGAAGTGAGTGAAAGTGAATGGAAATCACGTCGAGATGCCATGAATGGTAAAATTAATTGGAGAAAAGATATTCCAAATGACGACTATTCTAAAATTTATCTATTCAACAAAAAGTTAAATAAAATTAAAACGTTTAGAGATGAGTTAATACAAAATAAAGTGTTATTAAATATTAGCGTATCTAATTCTTCAAGATTTAATGCTGAGACGATGGCTTATCAAGTGGATAAAGGTACTGGAATTAAAGAAATGATAGATCATTTCGATATTAAACAAGAAGAAACACTTGTTATTGGTGATAGCGATAATGACAGAGCAATGTTTGAATTTGGAGGATACACTGTTTCAATGAAAAATGCACGTCCAGAAATTCAGTCTATCACTGATGATACTACACAATATACAAATGAAGAGGATGGCGCGGCTTTATATTTAGAACAACATTTTTTAAATTAAAATAAGGTAAGAAAGTAGGAGAAACCTGCTTTCTTACCTTTTGTGTTAAATAGTGATTTATTTATCGTTATTCAAATTTTTTTGATGATTTAAGTCTTCTTTAACATGATTTTTTGTCTCATTAAAAGATGAAGGGTCGCTTTTTAACGCTTCTTTTTTATGATTTTTTTCTTTTCTTTTACTTTTTTTCTTTTCTTTTACAGGTCTATTCACATTCTCACCGCGACGTAAGAAATATTGAACAATACCCATTAGAATTATAAAATATAGAATTAAACGTACAATAATAATAAGCGTTTGAGCAATAATTAAAATCACTTGTGCTACATTTTGGGACATATCTCCGGTTAATACAGTTAATATTGTACCAAGTGGTTGTGTAATGATAATAATGAGTAGGTTAATTAATAAGATAGCTAAAAAGAATTTGAACCAAGTTTTACGTCCATTTTTAATACCTTTAAAGCCGTCTTTAAAATGACCTATAGCACTTAAGTCATTCTTACGTGCAAATGATACAGTATAATTAATCATTAATATAAAGAAGAACCAATATACGATTGAAAGAATGAATCCCATAATGATAATTAAGATAATTTGTACAGTAAGTAAAATGCCAATAGCGTGATCAGATGTACTTACTGACTGTTGAATAGATGTGAATAATGGTGTTAATGCTTTATTAAATAAAAAGTTTAATCCTAATGTGATTAAATATAATACAGCAAAAACAATAATGGTAATAAAAGCTAAAAGAAGACTTTTAACATATTTTCCTTTTTTAAAAGCAAAAAATAAATCAGAAAATTGAACAGCTTCTTTTTCAATGGCTTTAGCCATAATATTAAAAGCCCCTGCAAGTAATTGATAACCTACAAGTATAAAGAATAATAATCCTAAGACTAGGACGAGTATTATCATAGATAACGACGCGCCAGCTGACTGTTGAAATTGTGCTGCTAGTTGCATCTGCATAAAGTTTTGAACGAAGAAAGTTCTAGCAATCACAAATGCCACAAATACAATAATAAAACTTACTAAACTAAATAGTATTGTTTTTATGAGTTGTGACTTAGCATTTTTAAATGCTAAACTATGAAATTTAAACAAAATAAGCACTCCTTTACGTTAATATAATACACAATATCAGAATTTGTGATTTTTTTAAATTAATATCTAACAATATTATGTTTTAAGTGTTAAAATATGCTAATGATTTAATAATGAAAGGAGACTTTATGGTGAAATTTGCAATTTTAACAGACGTTCATGGTAATTTTGATGCCTTACAAACTGTTTTAGATGATATTGATAATAGAGAAGATATCGATCAAATCTTTAACTTAGGTGATAATATTGGAATTGGTCATGAGACTAATAAAGTATTAGATACGATTTTCGATCGAGATGATATGGAAATTATATCTGGTAATCACGATGAAGCCATTATGTCAATTGTTAATGGTACACCGTATCCAGAAGATTTAAAAAATAAATTTTATGAACACCATCAATGGATTGAAAGTCGAATGGATGAAGATTACTATGGTGTATTAAATACACTACCAAGATATTTAGAAAAAACAATTTGTGGGAAAAAATGTTTATTTATACATTATGAAATTGAAAATCAAAGATTAGAAGAGGGTATTGATAAACAACCATTTGAACCTATTGTAGATAATCAAAAAGAAGAAATAGTTAAATTATTTGAAGATAAGGACGCGGATTTTATAGCTTTTGGACATAATCATCAATTACACTTGTATGATGATAATAACAAAACATATTTCAATCCTGGTTCAGTAGGACTTAATAATGGTAAATATGCCGTATATGGAATCGTCACAATTAATGAAAACGAGTTTAGCGTTGAAAGAGTAAAATTACCGTATGACAATGAAGAATTTCTTCAAGGATTTGATGAAAAACATGTACCAGGCAAACAATTTATTTTCGATCATTTTATATAAGTAAAAAAAGTCGAGCAGAAACTAATATGAATTCTGTTCGACTTTTTTACTTATATTGTAAACTACGGACATTGTTTGTGTAGTCTTAATGATGAGTGTGCTCTTTATGTAATCCAGAGCATAGTACTGAAGTATCATGATCATGTTGTGCTGTTTCTAATTGAATCGTCATATGTTGTATATTTAAGTGAAGTAATTCATGTTCTATTTTTTTAAGAAGTCCTTCACAGTCCTGAACAGACATAGTTTCAGAGACTACTGCATGACAACTTAACGCATTCATATCATTTGAAATAGTCCAAACGTGATAATCATGGACATTATAAATTTCATTATGATTTGTAATTGTACTAATGATTTTATCTAAATCGACATCACTTGGCGTACCTTCCATTAAAATATTAAGTGACGAACGTGAAATACCGATTGCACTTTTTAATATAATAATGGAAACTAGAATGCTTGCGATAGGATCAGCAATTGTAAAGTTAAATACGTATATAAGAATAGATGCTATAATGGCACCTAATGAACCAAGTAAGTCTCCTAAAACATGAATAAAAGCACCACGCATATTTAAGTTATGTGACGTATCACCGCTTTTAAACATGATTATTGCAACGATAATATTCACTATAAGTCCAATCACACTAATAATAAACATTTCAGTGGATTGCACTTTAATAGGATTGAAAAATCTTCTAATCGCTTCGATGATAATGACGCCACTAATAATTAATAAAGTTATACCATTAAATAAGGCAGCTAAGACTTCAAAACGCTTGTAACCGAATGTTTTAGTTGAAGTAGCATTTTTCTCTGCATAAATAAATGCGATTAAAGCAACTCCTAGTGAAACAGTATCGCTAAACATATGAAGTCCATCTGATAATAGCGCAAGACTATTAGCGATAAATCCTCCTAAAATTTCAACAATCATAAATAAGC
>NZ_KV827237.1:0-75937 GCF_001836075.1 Staphylococcus sp. HMSC035D11 | reverse complement strand
TACAGATACTTTATGTCCCAGCCTCTTTTTTAATTCATAAACTAATTTGAGTTATTATTTTGAGTATTTTAAAATAATGACAAGTATTAATTATTTTAGGTTTTTCGTGAATATAAAAACTCTACTCTAAATCAATAAGGAGCGTAAGTTTAGTGTACAGATATTACATCACTTCAGTCGTTATTTTTCTAGTATTTTCACTGATATGTGGTATGGCGCTTGTTGAGGACAATAGTACAAAAGTTTCCGTTGTGGCAGTAGGAGATAATTTAATTCATCCTGTTGTCTATCATGATGCACAACATTCTGATGGTACATTTAATTTTAAGCCAATGTATTCTAACATAAAGAAAGACATAGCTAGTCCTGATTTAGCTTTTGTCAATCAGGAGTCTCCACTTGGTGGGGATGATATTCCATATTCTGGATTTAAACGATTCAATACACCTAGTCAGGTAGCAAGTGATATTGTTGCAACAGGGTTCGATGTGATTAATGGTGCAAATAATCACTCCTTAGATCAAGGAGATCAAGGAATCACAAATCATATACAAACTTGGGAAAAATTTGATCATAACGTATTGTTTACAGGGATATACAATTCGAAAAAAGAGGCGAATCGTGTACATACCATTTCTAAAAATGGTGTAAAAATCAGTGTATTAAGTTATACATACGGAACAAATGATATGGTCTCAAACTATCCATATACAGTAAAAACGTTTGACGAAGCTACTATTAAACAGGATATACGAAAAGCAAAACAACAAAGCGACGTAGTCATGGTGTCGGCACACTGGGGAAATGAAAATCACCATACACCAAATAAGACACAGAAAAAGTACGCTCAATTATTTGCAGATGAAGATGTAGACATCGTCATTGGTACGCACCCACATGTCATTCAACCAGTAAAGTGGGTTAAAGCAAAAGAGCATCACCATAAAACGTTGGTAGCCTATTCTTTAGGTAATTTTTTAAATGGACAGTATAGTGGAGATGAAAATAATCAATTGTTAGGAAGGATAAACTTCGATGTAGTAAAAGAACCTAAAGGTGTACATTTAGAAAATGTTAAATGGACAAGCATGGTCAATCATTATGAACAAGCACGTCCTACCAACAAACAAACACGCCAATATTTTAGAATTTACAATCTAGATGATTACACGCCACAATTAGCGCATAAACATGGTTTACAATCTGATTCAGACAGTGAATGGAATATCAAACATTTACAGGAGATTACAAAGGATGTAATCGATCGAACATTTTTAAATGAAAGAAGTTTATAAAAAAGAGCGACTGTACATGTGCAAATGGTACGTACAGTCGCTTTTGATTTATCTATTTAAATATTCTATCAAGGCACATTATTTATTTTGATTAGCAAAAGCTTTGGAAATATCTCGCAATGTTTGTGGTGCATCATCCCACTTCATTGTCACTTCAGTGAAGTGCATGTGTTCTTGATCTTCGTTTATTTCATCGAAGACAGCCTTTAAATCTTTTGAAGTCTTAACATCATGGACTTTCACGCTATCTCCACCAAATACGTTTGGTAATGCTTTGTAATCCCACATGTTGATATCATTATAGGGCTCTTCCATACCATGAATGAGACGTTCAACAGTATAACCATCATTATTAATTAAAAAAATCACAGGTTTAATATCTTGACGAATCATCGTTGATAACTCTTGAACAGTTAATTGGAATGACCCATCACCAATTAATAAGATATTACGACGGTGTGGATTAGCTAATTGGGAACCTAATGTAGCTGGTAATGTGTAACCAATTGAACCCCATAAAGGTTGACCAATAAATGACATATTTTTAGGTAAAGTTAAACTGTAAGCCCCAAAGAAGGATGTTCCCTGTTCTGCGATTAATATATCATCGCCACCAATAAAGTCTTGCATCATTTTAAAGTAAGTGTCTTGAGTTAACATATCATCAGTTAATTCATAGTCATTTGATTCTGGTTGTTGGTAAGAAGGGAATGAATGTTTATTTGTATAATCTATCGTACTTAACGCTTCTAAGAATTCAGGCAATATAATTTCTTTATCAATCGTATCGTTTAATTTGAATAGACGATGATTAATCATGACCACTTCGTTAATATCAAATTTATATGAAAAGCCTGCAGTAGCTGAGTCAGTTAATTTGGCACCAATATTTAAAATAGCATCGCTATGATCGACATAGTCTTTAATGTCATCTTTAGCAATTTCTCCATCATAAATACCCATATAGTGTGGGTTTTCTTCATTGAATGCCCCTTTACCTAACGATAATTGAACAACTGGAATATTCGTTTTATTTACAAATTGTTCTAATTCATCATGTAAATGGAAACTATTGATTTCATGACCAGTAATAATTAATGGTTGTTTAGCTGAACGTAACTTATCAGCCACCATATCTACATATTGAGATACATCTTGTTGAGGTGTTTTTTCAACTTTGAATGGTTGTTCAACTTCAATATCTGACACTGCTACATCGATTGGTAAGTGAATGTGTACAGGTCGACGTTCTTGAATTGCAGCATTGATTACTCTAGGAATTTCAGTTGTTGCATTTTCAGTTGTAATATAGGCTTGTGCAGTAGTAATAGGTTCAAACATGTGTCGATAACTATCAAAGTGTCCTTCACCTAAAGAGTGATGCACATATTTGCCTGCCTTTTCAACAGCTCTTGTTGGTGCGCCTGTGATAGCAATGACCGGAACACGTTCTGCATAAGCGCCTGCAATACCATTAACAGCACTTAATTCGCCAACGCCAAATGTTGTTACGAGTACGCCTAGTCCATTCATTCGTGCGTAACCATCAGCGGTATAAGCACCATTTAGTTCATTCGTTGTTCCAACCCATTCAACGCCTTCATGACTGACGATGTCATCTAAAAATGCTAGATTAAAATCTCCTGGCACACCAAATATTTTATTGACACCTGCTTCATGTACTGCGTCCATTAAATATTGTCCTACGCGTCGTTTCATATTCAATTCCACCTTTGTATTGCTTTTGTTTACATATATAGAATAAGACTGGTTGTAAATAAAGTCAACATTATTGACCTTTTAATGAAAGTAATTAGAAAATTTACTATAATAATTAATAATGATTTTGAAAAGGAACGAGTGAATATGGATCGAAATAAAAATGATTATGAGCACATGCTATTTTATTTCGCTTATAAAACGTTTGTGACGACTGCAGATGAAATTATCGAAAAATATGGTATGAGTCGACAACATCATCGCTTTTTATTTTTTATCAATAAACTGCCTGGCATTACGATTAAGCAGTTACTAAACACGTTAGAAATATCAAAGCAAGGGTCTCACGCAACATTGAAAAAGTTAAAAGAAGAAGCATTAATTATTGAACAACAATCTGAAGAAGATCGAAGAGTAAAGCAATTATTTCCTACACCTAAAGGAAGTAAACTAGTAGAAAAATTAAACAAAGCACAAGATGAATTAATGCAACAAACGTTCCAAAAAGTTGGAAAAGATTGGTATGCGATTATGGAAGAATTATCGAATTATCGAGAAGGGTTTCAAGATATTAAACATTTAAAGGATGAAAAAGAATCTTAAAAAAGAAACTGAACGGATGTACATTGACAGTTCAGCTGTTTCTATACAATTTTAAGGAGAAAATATATTGTCTATGATCAATAAAAATGAAAAGTTAATTTAACTTATTTCAAAAGAATTAAATATACTTGCATTTAATGTACACCGTACGATAGAATGTTTGATTGTAATAAAACCAAATAATATGGTAGATTACATTATAAAATGTTAAGGGGTTCAATTAAAAGTAACACTAGACTGTCAATAAATATTTTTCACGCATAACGGTTATTTGTTAAAAGTACATAAAAAATGAAAACAATTGAGCGCTAGCCATGTCTTCCTTTACAACAGTTATAAAGAATGCAATTCGAAAGTATATGATTTAATATAAAAGAGGTTAGAGTAAAATAGAATGTTAAGATATCACATGTTAGCATTCTCTTTTCCTAACCTTATTTTATTTATAGAAAGAAATAGTGTAGAATGTGGCAACATATTATATTGCAAGGATATATTTTATATCGTTACTGATTTAATTGAAGGGGCAGTATTTACATATTTACTTGCAGATGTTTTCTTTGCAATATATTGTATAATCTTTATATTTATAACTTTAGAACATTTTATTTTTAATGTATGACCGAGTACCAGTTTTAAAGTTTCTATATGGAATAGGAATATTTGTAGGACGTTTTTTGAGAGTTCATACGGTTGGTTTATTTACATATCCATTAACGATTACGTATCACGTGTTTGATGCTATCAATTTAAAAAGTGTTATTTTGATTATACTTATAGTGTTATTACAACCCACTGTTATATTTTTTGTGAAAGGGGTACGATTAATAAAATGATTCACATACTCCTCCTCTTAGTCATTGTCATTATATTGCAAGTGCTGATGAGACATTGTCTTAATAAAATAGAGTTAGAGTCAAAGTATAAAAACATCATTACTTATATACCATTTGGTTTAGGATTATTTTTTAGTCAAAATGTATATTATGAACGTCAGTATCCACATTGGGAGATACCACTTAAAGAAAAGTTGAATTTAAAATATATTTATCTTCTTACTTTCTTAGAGTTTGTTGCGATATATATTTGTTTATTTGTGATGAAAAATTAAATATTGTTGTCAATACATTCTCTAAAATAACATAAATATAATGCAATTCGTTCGATTGACTTTAAAAATGATATTAAATGAGTGTATAATATATTTATGTCTAGACTTGTTTTTCATGAAACAAATCTAATGTACGCTAAATTTAAAAGGAGTGACAATAATGAAAAAACTTTTAGTTACAACTATTATTGGTTTTGTAGGCTATATTGCTTTCAAAAAATATCAAAACAAAGTAAACGAAATGCCAAATATCGAATATTAATCATATTAACCGAGATATTTCTAATATTGAAATATCTTGGTTTTTTGTCTTAATATGTTGATGTACGAAAGAATTAATTATAATTAAATTGAATCATTTATAGTTAAAAATATTATTAAGTAAAAAAACATAATTGAAAAAGATATCAAAAGAGACCTTGATATACTAGTATTAGGCTCTATTCCAATAAAGATAGCCTAAATGAGATAAAATAAAAAATTAAATAATGATGTAATAAAAGCACTTTAGCAGTTTTACTTGCTAAAGTGCTTTTTTTCTGACCATAAAATAAGACGCTCTTTAATTATAGAGAGCGTCTTATCTATGAGCTACATATTATTGTTGATTTTGATTAGACGTTACATCTTGACCAAAGAAGTCGAAGATGTTTTTCGCGCTATCTGTGTTATCAATGTTACCACGGAATTTATCAGCACCTGGACCATATGCATAAGTATTTACATCTTCACCAGTGTGACCATATGTTGTCCAACCAGTATGAGATGCATCGTTAATTGGTTTTTGGATGGCGTCTTGTAATGTTGTTGTTGCTTCTGCAATTTTTGGATCATCGTCATTTTTAGCTTTATCTTTAACGTCTTTTAATTCTTTCGCTGCATCTTTAACTTTATCTAATTGTTTTTCAGGGAAGTCGACACCATAACCTTCATTGATCACTGTTTCAGGGTCTTTACCTTTAGCAATTTGTTCAGTCATGTAACTGCCAGAATGTTTCATTTTATGAATAGCGTCTGGATTCCATACATAATCTTTACCTTTAGCGATGGATAAACCACCAGTTGAGTGGTCAGCAGTTGCGACAACTAATGTATCTTTATGATTTTTCGCATAGTCGATAGCGTTTTGGAATGCTTTATCGAAACCGCTCATTTCTGACATGACACCAGTGATATCATTAGGATGACCAGATTTATCAATTGAAGCGCCTTCTACCATTAAGAAGAATCCTTTATCATTTTTTTCTAATTTAGATAATGCACTGTCTTCCATATCTGCTAATAATGGATTTTGTTGTGGTGCATCAATTTGTAACGGCATATTTTTTTCAGCAAATAAACCTAATACTTGATCATTTTTAGAGTTAGCTAAGTCAGTTTTATTGGTTACATAGTCGTAACCATCTTTTTGGAATTTCTCAGTTAAATTACCATTTTCTTTACCGAAGTATTTAGAGCCTCCACCTAAGATAACGTCTACTTTATGTTGGCCATTAATTTTATCATTATAAAATTGTTGTGCAATTTCATCTTTTTTATCACGATCATCTACATGTGCCGCATACACAGCTGGGGTTGCATCAGTGACTTCTGCTGTTGTCACTAAACCAGTTGATTTACCTTGTTCTTTAGCATATTCTAATACTGATTTTAAAGGTTTTTTATCATTATCTACAGAGATTGAACCATTATATGTTTTATGACCTGTAGCGAAAGCTGTACCACCTGCAGCTGAATCAGTTACATTTTCTTTAGGATCATTAGGGTTAGTACGGTTAGTCCCTTTTAAATATTTATCAAAAGCAGTTTGATCTAATTCTTTGGTATTAGGATTATCTGCATAATAACGGTAAGCTGAATTATAAGAAGGACCCATACCATCTCCAACCATGAAAATCACATTTTTAGGATTTTTAGTGTTACCGATGGCCATGTAATCGCCATCTTGACCTTGTTGACCTTGAGCACCTTGTCCAGCACCAGATGCAAATGATACATGTGTTGTACCTAATACTGAAGCAGCTAGGATTGAAGTTGCTACTGTGGTTTTTCCAAATTTATTAATAAAACTCATAATTAAAAAAGCCCCCTAATATGTAAAATATAGATTACTTACATATTTATATTAAGAAACTTTATTTGATTTGAAGTAAGTATTTAGTAAACTTTAGTTTAAGGTATTGTAAAAAATTATTAATTTATCATATTCTATGATTTAATAAATTAATTTAATATAAAGAATTGAAAATGTATGCTATAATAATATTAAATAAAATAGTTTAATCTTATTAAGAGTAAGTGGAGGGAATTGGCCCTATGAAACTTCAGCAACTGCGCTTTGCGTGAGGTGCTACATCCAACAGGATTTTCCTGAAAGATAAGAAGATGTCGACAAGCGCTTCTTATTTAAGGAGGGCTATTTTATTTACCCAAATTAAAAAAAGGTGGTAAACATATGACAACATTACAAGAACTATTTAAAGAATTAGATGATTGGAAACAGCATAGTCCTAAAAGTTGGGCAGGGAGTATTGGAAGAATAGCAAAAATCAATGATATCAAAAGACAAATTAAAGAAGCGATCACCATAGAAGATATTAGAAAGTATATTTTAAATAAAGAAGATTAAAAGTAAAAGAAGCATGGGAGTGAGACGGCGTATTCAAAATGAATTCGAATCTCGCTCCTTACTTTTTTATGAAACAGTTAATCTCGAATATATTCAATTTAAAGAAAAAGCGTTAAAATAAAGTTAAAGAAATCATGTCATTAATAAATATATAGAGGTGAATCAATAATGATATTCGTAATGTTATCTCCTTTACTGATAATTGGATTTATCGCATTATCTATTATGGAAGAAAGAAAACGTAAGAAAAAAACGAAACATAAAGAAAATGAATTTGAACAAGAAAAAAATAAAATGTCTATTCCTAATGACAATAATGATCATGATGCAAAATAAAGGATGAAAAAAATGAAAGTATTGATTGTCGAAGATGATTTCGTCATTGCAGAAAGTCTAGGAAATGAACTCTCACATTGGAACTATGAGGTGAGTATTGCTAAGCAGTTCGATAATATTCTCGAAGAATTTAAAACTTCAGAACCTGAACTTGTGTTATTAGATATTAATTTACCTACATTTAATGGTTATCATTGGTGCCAAGAGATACGTAAAGTATCTAATGTCCCAATTATTTTCATTAGTTCGCGTACTGACAATATGGATCAAATTATGGCAATTCAAATGGGCGGAGATGACTTTATTGAAAAACCATTTAATTTATCACTTACTATAGCGAAAATTCAAGCATTGCTACGTAGAACATATGATTTAACGGTTTCAAATAATGAGATTACTGTTAAAGGGTGTAAGCTCGTTGTTGATGAAGCCACACTTTACTACAACGATGACTCTGTACAACTTTCGTTTACTGAACTACAAATTTTGAATAAATTATTTCAAAATGAAGGGAAATATGTCAGTCGTACAGCAATCATTGAAAAATGTTGGGAATCGGAGAATTTTATTGATGATAATACGTTAGCAGTAAATATGACACGCCTACGTAAAAAACTGCAATCTATCGGTATTGTTGATTTCATTGAGACAAAGAAAAATGTAGGGTATAAGGTGTAAATATGATGTTAAAAGCATTTATAAAATCGATACGTCATCAAATGATGATAGTAGCATTATTTCTATTACTTTTTTTGGTGATTTTCTTTCTTTTTAATTTGCCTTTCAACGCATTCTTTCTAGGTATGGCAATTATTCTTTTCATAATGATTATTTTTTGGTTGATTCAACTTAGTGGATTTCAAGAAGCAGTGTCTTTAAAAGAAGAAGTTGCTGACTTAGAAGATGAATTACAACGTGTAAAAAATGAACAATCTGCATACCAAGTCAATGTTGAGAACTATTTTTTAACATGGGTGCATCAAATGAAGACACCTATTACCGCTTCGAAACTCCTTTTAGAAAGAAATGAAGATAATGTAGTGAATCGCGTGCGTCAAGAAATTATACAAATTGATAACTATACGAGTCTTGCACTTAGCTATTTAAAATTAATGAATCAAGAAACGGATATGTCCTTTTCGAAAGTAGTCATTAATGATCTCGTTAAACCTCTTATTATGAAATATTCGATTCAATTCATCGACCAAAAAACAAACATTCATTACACACGTTGTGAAGATGAAGTACTTACTGATGTTCAATGGTGTACAATCATGATAGAACAAATTCTTAATAATGCTTTGAAATATGCACGTGGTAAAGACATTTGGATTACGTTTAACAACGAAAATCGTGTGCTATCTATACGAGATAATGGTGTAGGAATTAGTAAAGCCGATCTTCCCAAAATCTTCGATAAAGGCTACTCGGGCTATAACGGAAGACTTAATCAACATTCAAGTGGCATTGGATTATTTATTGTTAAACATATATCGGCACATTTACATCATAAAGTAGAAGTGTCTTCAACGCTCAATGAAGGAACTACATTTGACATACATTTCCCAGAAAATAATTAAACTTTCAATAATGTAAGGACAACCAGTAACATTTTTAAGAAATGATTAATGTTACTGGTTTCTTTTTGTTTTATGATAGTAGTAAGTGATAAATTAAAGAGTTTAATGAAAAGAAAGGAAGCATGGATATCATGTTGTTAGACGTGAATAATGTAAAAAAAACATTTGGGAGAGGTCTGAATGCTACTACCGCATTAAATGGCATTTCATTTAATGTGGATAGGGGTGAATTTGTAGCAATTATGGGTGAATCTGGATCTGGGAAATCCACTTTACTTAATTTAATTGCAACTTATGATAAAACTACTGAAGGTACGATAACGATTGACGAGCAAAATATCCGTCAATTGCGTAATAAAGAAATCGCATATTTCCGTCGAGATCATTTAGGTTTTGTCTTTCAAGACTTTAACATTTTGCCGACAATGACAAATAAAGATAATATCTTAATGCCGCTTGTACTTGCGAATCGCTCACATCAGATGATGCGTCATCGTCTCTATCGCTTAAGTTATCAATTACATATTGAACCACTGCTTAATAAATATCCTTTTGAAATATCAGGAGGAGAACAACAACGCGTGGCTATCTGTCGAGCACTGATTAATGAACCGGATTTGTTACTCGCAGATGAGCCTACAGGTGCACTTGATTCTAAAACATCTAAAACGATTATGGAACTATTTAGAGATATTAATAAAAATGAGCAAACCATTTTAATGGTGACACATTCGGCTGTGGATGCTTCTTATGCCAAACGTATTTTGTTCATTAAAGATGGCCGTTTATATCATGAAATTTATCGAGGGGAGGAACTACAATCAG
This sequence comes from Staphylococcus sp. HMSC035D11, assembly GCF_001836075.1. Classification (NCBI taxonomy): domain Bacteria; kingdom Bacillati; phylum Bacillota; class Bacilli; order Caryophanales; family Staphylococcaceae; genus Staphylococcus; species Staphylococcus sp. HMSC035D11. The sequence goes on along the minus strand of NZ_KV827237.1, from coordinate 65,839 downwards.
AGTTTCAAAAACGTATTGCTGATAGTTTAGCAATGCTTCACGAAAGAGGTGATTAAAATGACCTTTCGCTTGGTTTGGACGTTAGTCATTCAGAATTTTAAGACACAGCGTCATATTATAATTCCATTTATTCTAGTAATCAGTATATTATTTGGTATTGAATTTATTTTATTATCCTTAAACATGAATACTTCGCTTCATAAGCATAGTGATGTTATTCCAGTTTTTATTAGTATAGGAAATTTTTTTATGTGTCTATTTGGACTCCTTTTTATTCTTTATGCTAATCGTTTTATTATGCGACATCGTCAAAAAGAGCTGGCCATGAATATGATTTTGGGTATGGAAAAAAAGCATTTTAGGTTAATGCTGTTTATAGAAGGAATATATCAATATATTATCATTGGGTGTCTAAGTATTATAGGTGGTTATTTATTTGGTGCATTAACTTATATGTCGTTAAATAGAATATTAGGTTATACACATGTATCTTTAAAAAAATATCCATTTGATATAAGTGCAATGAGATACACCTTATTGATGTTAGCAATAATGATGCTATTTTTATTTATTGTCAATAATATAAAAATCACTTTTCAAAGTCCTATTAAGTTAATACAACAACAACATCCAACGGAAAAACAATGGTCCAAACCTTTACTCTATATCTTATTGATTGTTGGGATTATAACTGTTGTTGACAGTTATATGATTGCCTTAAAAGATACACTCATTTTGGTTTCACTACGTAATATTTTTATTGCCCTTATTTTAGTGACAATAGGAACGTATTGCTTATTTATATCATTGAGTGTCTTAGTGATAGATTGGCTTCAAAAGATTCCAAGTATTTATTATCGACCTAAATATTTTTTTACTATTTCTGGATTACGTTCAAGAATGAATTCTAATTCTATTGGTTTGGCTAGTTTAACCATGCTATGTACTTTTCTTATTGTGACTCTAGGAATGAGCGTCGCTACATATCGTAGTGTAGACCAACGTGCGAATCATTTAATGCCAACACAATATCGTATTGAATTGAGTGGAGATGTGCATCATAGTACTACGAGCAAACACAAAGTACGTCAGCTAGAAAATGAGATTAAGAGACATACTGATATTGATGCTTTCAGAGAATATACAAGTGGAAGTGTTGCAGTCACTTATAAGAAGGGTTCATTTGTAAAGCGAGATAATGAAAACAGTCCATTGGATTTAAATAGTATATATTTAATTGTAATGAATCAGAAAGATTACAATACAATCAATCATACGCACCTGCGACTTAAACATAATGAAATGGGAATATTAGCGAATCATTTCATGTTTCAAAAATTAGACCATATCAAATTAATGAATCAAACATTTAAAACAAATCAGTTAAAAGGAGATCATTTTTCATTTCCAGTTCCAGGTGGAGTCACACTTGTTACTCATAATGTAAATCAACAACGTCAATTGATTCATTATTATCAAACAACAGCAAATATTAACTCATACATTGCTTTTAATCTTAAAACAAAAGATACACAGTCCATAGATCATATTAAGTCTAAATTGATGAAACAATATGATATTCAAATTGATAATAAAGATGAATTAAATAAGGATATGTTTGATATTTATGGTGGTCTCATTTTTGTTGGAACTATTGTTTCTTTAGTCTTAATGATTGGTACATTTACGATGATGTATTACAAAAATATTGCTGAGGGATATGAAGATCGGAAAAACTATCGAATTATGCGTCAAGTAGGTTTAGAAGAAGAACGAATTAAATCTGTTATTAATGACCAAGTGGTTATTATTTTTACTTTACCTATTATAATATCTATGATACATGTACTATGTGCTTCTAAAATGATTTATACTTTGCTTGGTATTTTAGATGTTAATGATATAAAATTATTTTTAACAACTTATATTGGTGTCTTAGTGTTCGTAATGATAATCTATGCTTTGATGTATGTAATGACGTCTCGTGTATATTATCGTCTCATTCATCGTTGATATATTAGTAAAAAGAAATCCTCATTCTTATATATAAATGAGTGTAAGACTTTAGACAGTAGGGTATAAGGATAAAAAAGGAGGCGGAATAATGGCGAAACAATATGATGATGCAACAATTAGAAATAGTAACAATAACATTAAACGTACTGGGGAACACGTTCTTACTTGGATAGGTGTTGCGATTCAAGCATTAGTTGCAATTATGTTTTTAATGATTAAACCATTTATTGGTAATGCTGATTTTAAAGAACAAATTATTAACGAAACACAAAAGCAAGGCAATGAGGTTTCTATAACAGAAATAAATAAGGGTATGGATGCATTAGGTGGTTTATTTAATTTCTTTACATGGGGCGCGTTCATTCCATTAATTCTTGCAATTATTGGTGGTATTTTAATTAATAAAAAACCTAAACTTGCAGGTATCTTATTAATTATTGCAGGTATTTTAGCGATTGCTACAAACTGGATCAGTTTAATTTTATGGTTAATTGCAGGTATTATGTTACTTGTTCGTAAACCTAAGCATGACATGTATGGCAATGCTGATTATAATGATCATTACAAAAGAGATCATCATGATGTAAATGCAAATAATAATGCATTCATTTTGAATGAAGAAGAAGAAAAACAGCAACAACGTTATATTAAAGATCATTATTCAAATAAAGATCAAGCAGCGGACAATAATAATGAAAGAGAGCACGATACACACGTAAATGATTCAAAGGATGACGACTATCGTGATCAACGTTATTCAAATCATAAAACGAATAAACGAAGTAATGATTTTATTCAAGATGAAGCAAGAAAGCTTCAAGAAGAAAAAGATAACGATCCATACAAATATTAATAATATGATATATAAAAGCGATGGTATTCCTAAGTTAATACCATCGCTTTTTACGTTAATTTCTACTATATGGTTTGGATAAAATATATTAGACATTAAATTAAATCTAAGTGTTCTCTTAGTGTAGAACCTTTATACTGATGTCGATATAAGCCACGACGTTGTAATTCAGGTACAATGAGTGTAACTACGTCGTTTAAACTATCTGGTAAAGAAGGTGGCATTAAGTTAAATCCATCTGCAACACCTGCATTAAACCAGCGTTCCATTTCATCTACAATTTCTTTTGGCGTACCTATGAGTGTCAGATGTCCACCACCCGCATTAAGGTAACTTAGCAGTTCTCTTACAGTAGGTTGCTTATCTTGAATAATTTCTAAGATGGTTTCATATCGACCGACGGGACCGTTAAACTCTTCTAAGGAAGGTAGTTTAGGCACAGGAGCATCTAATTCCCACTGACTACAGTCTTGTTGAATGAAAAAACTGAGTTGCTTTAAAGCGGCTTTGATAGGAAGTCGTTGATCAAGTTCTGCTTTCTTTTTCAATGCTTCTTCATGTGTATGACCCACATAAGTGACTAGTCCAGGAAACACTTTAATATAACGCTGATGGTCACGTTGTGCCATTTCACTATCTAAGCGCTCGCGATACCGTTTTGCTTGCTTCATATTCCAAGAAACGGAATATACTGCATCTGCATATTTTGTAGCTAATGCAATACCTTGTTTAGAGGCACCTGCTTGCATCGCCACAGGTTTTCCCTGAATGCTACTTGGTGTTGTCAATGGTCCATGAACTTGAAAATATTTGCCATTGTGGTGAAGCGGTTTGATGTTGCGATTGATCATTGTATGGTGATGCCGGTTGGGTTTGAAATCTTCAGTATGCCAAGAATCAAACAATCCATTCATGACTTGAGCAAACTCTTCAGCCTTCTTATAGCGTTCATCATGATTAGGTAGATGATCCATGCTGTGATTTTGAGCTTCGGCATCTGTCATGGAAGTGACTAAATTCCATCCCACTCGTCCACCACTAATATGATCTAAACTAAGTAACTGACGTGCTGCAGTGAATGGATTAGAAAATGTACTTGAAATCGTAGGAACTAATCCAATATGTTGTGTGACTTGAGATATAGCAGTTAAGTTAATCAGTGGATCAAACCAAAAACTTGGCATCGACGTATAGCTAGGGATAAAAGACTGGTTATCTGCGAAAAAAACTACGTCTAACAGTCCTTTTTCAGATAACTGGGCTAATTCTTGATAGTAATGAATATCACCGAGACGTTCAATACTTGAATTGGGAAGTTGCCAAGCAGCTTGATGATGACCACATCCATAGATTAATACACCGAGATGAAGTTGATGTTGATGAGTCAATTTAATTTCTCACTCCAATGTTCATTTTATTTCTATTCTAAGCTAAGGAAGACCAGACCTATATTAATTCATGGTTAAACCACCATCGACAGTAATATTTTGACCAGTCATACCATCTGCAGCTTCGCTACTTAAATAAGCAACCATATTAGCAACATCTTGTGGGGTAGTCACCTTACGTAATGGAGTCGTCTGTGCAATTAAATCAAAAACATCTGGTGTAGTGACAGCACTAGCATCAGTTGTTTTAAGCAATCCTCCTGACACTACATTAGCAGTAATACCATATTGCCCTAATTCGGCTGCAACATTACGCGTGAATCCAATCAACCCAGCTTTAGCTGTTGTGTATTCATGATATGGGACAACGGGATGTTGATACAAATTTGTGCCAATGCTTACAATGGCACCAGAACCACGCTCTATAAATTGTGGAATGACACTTTGAGTAACATTAAAAGCGCCTTTTAGGGTACCGTCAATTTGTTGTTGGTAGTCTTCCCATGCTAAGTCTTTAAAGGCCTTTTGTGCATTAGGATCGAATTTAAAATTAACTAATGCGTTATTGACCACAACGTCAATTTTTCCAAAATGATGTGTTGCCTCATTAACTAAACGATCAACTTCATCACGTTGTGTGACATTTGCTTGAATTGCGATAGCTTTGTCACCAAGCTCCTTTGCAAGTGCCTCAGCCGCTTCACGACTTTGATTGTAATTAATGATCACTTCAAATCCTTGTGTAGCTAATGTTTTCACAATGACCGCACCTAAACCACGGCTACTTCCAGTTACTAATACTGTTCTCGTCATAAATATCGTGCCTCCATTTACTTCATTTACAGCAAAAAAATATGCAACCTTCGCGTTAGGAAAGTTGCATTAAAATAGATCTATCATTATTGAGAACAGTTTGACACATCTCAACAGGTCATCTTATTTTATACGACACTTTCCTACGCTAGTATAAGCTAGTTCAGGTTCAAAGGGTTTGAGGTTACACCTCATCTCAGTTTTAAAACACCCCTAGTGCATATGATTTAACTATAGTTTCACTTTATGACTTCTATTATGAGAAGTCAAGCGCTTCCATTAAAGAATATATTGATTACTTTTTTATTTGAATATAAAAATAAAAATTTATATAATTTATTTTTATAATAATTTTCAATTATATGATTGAAAATCAGATATACCGTGGTTAAAATAGAAGTTACACTAAATAGGTGCTTTATAGGATAAGTAATAAACAGTTTAACGTTGAATGAAGATTTAACGTTTTTATTTTTTACAAATAAAATATTGAGGAGAGCGACACGTATTATGAATTGGCTAGCAATTATTTTATTTTTAGCCGTTGTTATGGGGGTCAGTCTTTATGCGTTTTGGCGTTCAAGAAAAATAAAGACTGATAGTGCAGATGGCTATTTTATGGGAGGCAATAGTTTAACAGGATTTACGATTGCCTCAACGATTATTATGACTAATCTATCTACAGAACAAATTGTAGGACAGAATGGTCAAAGTTATGGTAAGGGTATGGAAGTGATGGCTTGGGAAGTCACAGCTGCTGTAGCAGTTGTCTTACTTGCATGGATATTCTTACCAAAATATTTAAGGTACGGTGTGGATACCATTTCTGAATTACTTGAAATGCGTTATGGTACCTTTACTAAACGTTTCGTTTCTATATTATTTATTTTCACTTATGTTGTATCATTTTTACCAGTTGTCTTATACTCTGGTTCATTAGTATTTAATAAAATGTTTAATATTGGAAAATACTTAGGAGTAAGTGATGCAACAGCAACGATTATTATTGCATTTGTCATTGGTGCAGTAGGTGTTATCTATTTATTCATTGGTGGTTTATCACTGAGTGCATTTAGTGATTCAATCTATGGTGTTGGATTAATTATAGGTGGTTTGATTATTACAATTTTAGGTTTACATCATTTAGGTGATGGGAATTTTGTAAAAGGATTCGACCATATGGTCCAACGTACGCCTGAAAAACTAAACGCTTTTGGAGCCATTGATTCAGATGTTGTTCCATGGCCAACATTATTCTTTGGTATGTTCTTTAATAATTTATTCTTTTGGTGTGCGAATCAAATGATTGTACAAAAAGCCTTAGCTGGTAAGAATTTAAAAGAAGCACAAAAAGGTGCGATATATTTAAGTTTATTCAAGGTATTTGGTCCTATTTTTACAGTGATTCCTGGCGTTATTGCATATAATTATTTCAATGGGGGTATAACATCTAATGATAATGCTTATCCTGCATTGATTCAGGCGATTTTACCTGATTGGGGCTATGGTCTATTCGGAGCAGTTATTTTTGGAGCCATATTAAGTTCATTTGTTGGATCATTAAACAGTACAACAACACTCTTTACTTTAGACTTTTATAAACCTATTTTTGGTAAGCGTGCTTCAGATCAACATATTGCACGTGTCGGTCATATCGCGACAGTTGTGATTGGCATTATTGTAGTAGGTATATCTCCACTTATTGCCCTTTTCCCAAGTGGATTATATGCGATTGTGCAACAGTTCAATGGTGTATATAGTATGCCAGTACTTGCATTGGTCTTAGTTGCATTTTATTCTAAGCACACATCTAAACTAGGCGCTAAAGTAGCTTTAGTTACACACATTGTGTTATATGCTGCAATTAGTTTTATGGTGCCACAATTAAATTATCTATATACTTTTAGTTTTATGTTCTTTATTGATTTAGCTATTATACTTGTCTTTAATAAATTTAAACCTTCCAATACGTTTGACTTAAATACTAATAAAGCTAAAGTGGATCTTACACCTTGGAAATATCGTTATATTACAGGCGGTATTGTTCTAGGTTTAGTAGTACTTGCTTACATTATCTTTTCACCACTTGTACTTGCTAAATAATTATTTATAAATAGGTGTACGTTTGAAAAGAGTAGACTTTTTCGACGTACACCTTACTTTTTATATTTATAAAGAAAGGAGGATAACACAATGCACAAAATTGGTTTGATACCTTCACCGGGTGTGTCTCGTAAACACGTAGAAGCTGTTATTCCAGATATAAAAGAACAGCTGAATCAACGTGTGAATGATCAACAAGAATGGGTATTTCAGCTCCACGTTGATTTAATGATTGGCTCAGCTGAAGATGTACATGAAAGTATTGATAAAGCGGCAAAAATGAAAGAGAAACATGATTGGGATTTTGTTGTATGTATTACAGATTTACCAAGTATTTCTGGAAATAAAGTAGTGATTAGTGATTTTAATAATGACAAACAAGTAGCGATGCTATCTTTACCTTCATTAGGTTGGATAGACTTACGACGAAAATTAAGAGATAGTTTAACTTCTATTATTGAACAATTGTATTATTCAACTTCAAGAGTGGCTCCCAAGATTCATCCTCTTATACATCCTAAAGCAGTAGAACCAAATGAAGATGAAACGCCAAAGCAACGTTATATTCATCGATGGTTTATTCTCAGTTGGATTCAACTTATTTTAGGGTTAACACGAGCAAATGAACCATGGAAAAATATTTTTAATTTCAAAAAGATTATTTCAGTTGCTTTTGCAACTGGGACTTATGTATCAATTTTCTCCATGCCTTGGGAACTGAGTATACAGTACTCCATAGTACGATTTATTATACTTATGCTTATTGCTATCCTAGGTATGACAGGCTGGTTACTCTATGCACATCAATTGATTGAACGTAAAACAACTAAATCACAGCGTGTGTATCGCTATATTTATAATTTTACTACCATATTCACATTATTCATTATTACACTTTTAAATTATATTATTTTATATCTTTTATTAGCGATAAGTGTATCATTGTTTGTTCCACCAAGCTTATTTAATCAATGGACTAGCGCACATCCTCATTTTACATTTATAAATTATGTAAAATTAGTATGGTTTGTATCTTCACTAGGTTTACTTGCTGGGGCAATGGGGTCTACTGTAGAGAATGAAGAAAAAATCCGTCAGATTACTTATTCGTATCGACAGTATCATCGTTATAAAGAAGCAGAACAAGAGAAGAAAGAAAAAGAACAAGCTCAATCATCTTCTCATGATGCATCAAATCAACAAGTTAAAGAAAGTGCATCCAATAAACAAAATAATGATAACCAACAAGATGAACATAAAAAACAAGATCATAGAGAGGAGGAAACAACATGAGTGAAGAAAAAATAATTGGTCTCGTTGTGGCACCAGGAGTGACGGAGAAATTAGCACAAAGTTTAATTAATGAGATACCCAATATATTATCAGAACAAGATAATCACCAACGTGACTGGAAAGTTGATCTCGTGGTGGATCCTCTTACTGGTTTTGCGGAAAGTGTGGAAGAAATATTCAAAAAAATTCAAGATTATCATAATAAAAGAGAATGGGATTATGTTGTAGGAATTACAGACTTACCTATGTTCTATCATCAAAACGTACTTGCTTTAGATATTAATAAAAAAAATGGCGCTGCAATATTTTCGTATCCTGCTTTTGGATGGCGTCCTGTAAAGAATCGTTTTAAACATGCTATCGTAACTATTATTAATGAACTTCATTATTCTGAAAGAGCGCATGTGGGTTATGATGACAATAATAGGGTTAAGAAAGAAATCAATAAACAATTTCCTTTTTCACGTATTGAGAAAACAGAAGTACATTTAAAAGAAACAGGAAACAATCATTTAAGATATTTATCAAATTCACGTAGCCTTGGAATGATACGACTTGTCAGTGGGATGACCTTTGCGAATAACCCACTGAATATGATGGCAAGTTTAAGTAATATTGTAGCGATTGCTTTTACGACAGGTGCATTCGGATTGATTTTTTCAACCATGTGGAATATGGGGCTTAATTTTTCTCCATGGCGATTATTTGGAATTTCCATCATGGCAATTTTAGGTATGCTCGTTTGGATAATGGTCTCCCATGGTCTATGGGAATCTACAAAAAAAGCTAAGCATAAAAGAATTGTAATGTTATATAATTTAACAACGATCATGACTTTATTGATAGCCATTGTGATATATTATATGATTTTATATTTATTATTCTTAATTGCAGAGCTTGTTTTATTACCTCCAGGATTCTTAGGACAACAAGTAGGTTTAAAAGGACCAGCCAGTGTCCAACTTTATTTAAGTATTCCTTGGTTTGCAACCTCAATATCTACTGTTGCAGGAGCAATAGGCGCAGGTTTGCTTAATGATCAATTAATTAAAGAAAGCACATATGGTTACCGTCAAAAAGTACGTTATGAACAGAATAACTAATTAGTAATAATGAAGTGAGAAACACTTCATTATTATTTTTATATACTATAATAAATTTATAGAAAATATCTTTAAAGTCATTTGAAATCATGAATAAATATAAGTGTGAATGGATATATAGTTTTTCAAGTATGACTGAAAAGGAAGTTAAAAAGATAGTCGGAAAATATAAAATTCATATAGAGTGTATAGATTATGAATTGATTACAAGGATTTAGTAGTTAATTATAATCCTAGTTTTAAAGAAAAGGTAGTAATTACAGTTGGAGTTGCTTCAACAATGAAAAAAACGATTATGAAGTAGGCACTTATTTAAGTAGGAATAAAATAAAACTTATATTTGTAGTTCGAATCAAAAATGTATGTTTATTTTAAAATAAATATTCCCTAAACTTTCTTGACTTTCTCCTCAAAACTCGTTAAAGTATTAGCATATTATTCTGACAATTCTGATAGGTATTAGATTAATAAATTTGTAAATACTGAGGAGGGACCATAGGTTTATGTCAGTATCAAAGATAACGTATGAGAGTTTTGATGGCGATCCATTTATTGACTCCATTTCTACTGACGACGCGACAAAGGGTGCCTATGAAATTTTAAAATGGGCTTATACTACGTATGGTGAAGATATCGTTTACTCATGTAGTTTTGGGGCAGAGAGCATGGTACTTATTCATTTGATTTATCAAATTAAACCAGATGCTCAAATTGTATTTTTAGATACAGATTTACATTTTCAAGAAACATACGATTTAATTGATAGAGTAAAAGAACGTTTTCCTAAGTTACGTATTGAAATGAAGAAACCAGAATTGACGCTTGAAGAACAAGCTGAGAAATACAATCCTGCATTATGGAAAAATAATCCAAATCAATGTTGTTATATTCGTAAAATTAAACCTTTAGAAGAGGTACTAGGTGGTGCGATTGCCTGGATTTCAGGACTACGAAGAGATCAATCTCCGACTCGTGCTAAAACAAATTTCATTAATAAAGATGAACGTTTTAAATCGATTAAAGTATGTCCTTTAATTTATTGGACGGAAGATAACGTTTGGGATTATATTAAACAACATGATTTACCTTATAATGAACTTCATGACCAGCATTATCCAAGTATTGGTTGTATTCCTTGTACAGCGCCAGTATTCAATTCTGATGATTCCAGAGCAGGACGTTGGTCAAGTTTTGAAAAAACAGAATGTGGACTTCATGTTGCAGATAAACCGTGATGTAAGGGTTAAAAAATTTTTTATATAAAACATAGTATTCTGATAAGGATTTAAAAATATTCTATATTCGATTTTTACTGGAAAGGCGAATATAGATTACATAATATAGAGATAGTAAGTATTTTAAATAAAATAAAGATTGAAATGATAGAGGTGGATGAATTGAATCTAAGTGTTACCAATAGTCCTTTTACTGAAGGACAAGCCACACAAATTAATGAATTATTACAGACACTTACGCCAGAACAAAAAGTATGGTTAAGTGGCTATTTAGTCGCAAATCAACAACTTACATCAGGAACATCTGAGACACAGGGTTCGCAAATAGGAGCTGTTTCAAAGGGTACTGAAACAATGCTTCAACAAAATGAACCAACAATTCAACCTGAAAAACGTGCGATTACATTACTATATGGTTCAGAAACAGGAAATGCGCAAGGTTTAGCAGAAATATTTGAAGAACGTCTTTCAAATATTGGACATAATGTAACGTTAAAGGCAATGGATGAATTTAAACCTAAAAATCTTAAAAATGTCGAAGATTTATTTATTATTACTTCCACACAAGGTGAAGGAGATCCACCGGATAATGCAGCCGAATTACATGAATTTATTCATGGTAGAAAAGCCCCTAAATTAGAAGGAGTAAGATTTTCAGTACTTGCATTAGGTGATCAAACCTATGAATTCTTCTGCCAAACAGGTAGAGATTTTGATAAAAAACTTGAAGAACTTGGGGCCGAACGATTATATGAACGTGTTGATTGTGATGTTGATTATGAAGAAGATGCAGAAAAATGGATGGCTAATGTCATTAATACTATTGACTCAGCACCTGAAGGTACACAAAGTGAACAAGTTGTAAGTGAATCAATTAAATCTGCGAAAGAAAAAAAATACTCAAAGGCGAATCCATATCAAGCTGAAGTATTAGAAAATATTAATTTAAATGGTAGAGGATCTAATAAAGAAACACGTCATATTGAATTCTTATTAGATAACTTTGGTGAAGAATATGAAGTAGGAGATTGCTTAGTCGTTTTACCACAAAATGATCCAGCTTTAGTTGAATTACTGATAAGTACATTAGGATGGGATCCGGGAGATCAAATTCAAATCTCAGAAGATGGAGATACGATTTCATTAGAAGAAGCATTAACATCTTACTTTGAAATTACAAAATTAACGAAACCATTACTTCAAAATGCAGCAGCATATTTTGATAATGAAGCGTTAGAAGACAAAGTTCAAGATAGTGAGTGGATACAAAATTATATTGAAGGTAGAGATTTTATTGATTTACTCAATGATTTCCCACCTGAAGAATTAGAACCTGAAGATTTATATCAAATCCTTAGAAAATTACCTCCTAGAGAATATTCTATATCAAGTAGTTATCAATCATTACCTGATGAAGTTCACATTACGGTTGGTGCAGTAAGATATAACACACACGGTAGAGATCGTTCAGGTGTATGTTCTGTTCAATTTGCTGAACGTATTCAACCAGGAGATACTGTTCCAATTTATCTTAAACGTAATCCAAACTTTAAATTCCCTAAAGATGGAGATACACCTGTCATTATGATAGGACCTGGTACAGGAATTGCACCATTTAGAGCACATATGCAAGAACGTGAAGAATATGGTTATAAAGGTAATACGTGGTTATTCTTCGGCGATCAACACTTTACTACTGATTTCTTATATCAAACAGAATGGCAAGAATGGTTAAAAGATGGTGTTCTTGAAAAAATGAATGTCGCTTTCTCACGTGATACAGATCAAAAAGTTTATGTACAACATCGCATTGCTGAACATAGTAAAGAATTTAATGAGTGGTTAGAAAAAGGTGCATCGATCTACATTTGTGGTGATGAAAAAAATATGGCTAAAGATGTACATCAAGCGATACGCAATGTATTAGTGAAAGAACAAAATTTAACTGAAGAAGATGCTGAAAGCTACTTAAAACAAATGAAAAAAGATAAACGTTATCAACGTGACGTGTACTAAAGAAAGGGTGGAGAGTGAATGGCTAAAACGATTAAACAAATTGCTGATGAGTTAAATGAAAACCTTGATGCGTTAGAACATTTAAAAACTGAAAGTAATTATTTACGCGGTACGATTGAAGAAGGCTTAGCAGATCCTTTAACTGGTGCCATTTCTGATGACGATACTAAATTACTTAAGTTTCATGGGAGTTATCAACAAGATGACCGAGATGTACGTGATGAACGTCGTAAACAAAAATTAGAACCTGCATATGCTTTCATGATTCGTGTGCGACTACCTGGAGGTAAAGCAACACCTGAGCAATGGATTGCAATGGATGATATTTCTAATAATTATGCGAATCATACATTGAAACTCACAACACGTCAAACTTTCCAATTTCATGGTATTTTAAAACGAAATTTAAAATCATCTATGAAAAAAATTAATGAATCAGTGTTAGATACGATTGCAGCATGTGGGGATGTCAATCGTAATACAATGTGTAACCCAAATCCATATCAATCAAACATTAATAAAGAAATACTTGATTATGCTACAGCCATTAGTGATCATTTATTACCTAAAACGAATGCCTATCATGAAATTTGGTTAGATGGAGAGAAAGTGCTTGATTCTAAAGAAGAAGTAGAGCCAATGTACGGGGAAAAATATTTACCACGTAAATTTAAAATTGGTATTGCCGTACCACCATCAAACGATATTGATGTATTTTCACAAGACATTGGTTTAATTGCAATTGTAGAAAATGATGAACTCGTTGGATTTAATGTGGCTATTGGTGGTGGCATGGGTATGACGCATGGTAATCCAGATACATACCCTCAAGTAGGACGCATTGCTGGATTTATTCCTAAAGATAAAGTCATAGATGTATGTGAAGCATTACTTACAATTCAACGTGATCTTGGTAATCGTTCAAATCGTAAAAATGCACGTTTTAAATATACAGTAGATCGTTTTGGTGTAGATAATATTGTTAAAGAATTAAATACACGTCTAGGCTGGGAAATCAGTGAAGCTCGCGAATTTAAATTTGAACATAATGGCGATCGTTTAGGTTGGATTGAAGGTGAAAAAGGTGTATGGAATTATACATTATTCATTCAAAATGGACGTGTAAAAGATACAGAAGACTATAAGTTAAAAACGGCGTTAAGAGAAATTGCAGAAACACATACTGGTGATTTTAGATTATCTCCAAACCAAAATTTAATTATTGCTAATGTAACTGAAGAGAAAAAAGCAGATATTCAATCTCTTATTGATAAATACGGTTTAACTGATGGTAAAAATTATAGTGGTTTAAGACGTAATTCAATGGCTTGTGTAGCATTTCCAACTTGTGGTTTAGCAATGGCTGAATCAGAACGTTATTTACCAACGCTATTATCTAAAATTGAAGATTTATTAGATGAATCTGGTGTTAGTGAAGAAGAGATTACTATACGTATGACAGGTTGTCCTAATGGATGTGCACGACCTGCATTAGCTGAGATTGCATTTATTGGTAAAGCACCTGGCAAATATAATATGTATTTAGGTGGAAGCTTTAACGGTGATCGCTTAAATAAACTATATAAAGAAAACATCGATGAAAAAGAAATTCTCGAAAGCTTACGTCCAATTTTAATGGATTATGGAAAATCACGTCTCGAAGGTGAACACTTCGGAGACTTCGTTATTCGTTCGGGTGTAGTAGCTAAAGTTCATGATGGTAGAGATTTTCACAGCTAATGTTTAAAGAAATAGAAGGCGAACGGGGTGATAAGATGGGAAAGGTTTATCTTGTAGGTGCAGGACCTGGTGATCCTGATTTAATAACTGTAAAAGGTATGAAAGCGATTCAAGCGTCAGATGTGATTTTATATGACCGCTTAGTGAATAAGGAAATTTTAGATTTTGCAAAACCTCACACAAAGTTCTTCTATTGTGGTAAAGATCCAAATAAGCATTCATTGCCACAAGAGGAAACAAATCGTATGTTAGTGAATTTAGCGAAAAAAGGGCACACCATTACACGATTAAAGGGTGGTGATCCTTTCGTTTTTGGACGTGGTGGCGAAGAAGCAGAAATATTAGCGGATAATCAAATTCCATTTGAAATTGTTCCTGGGATTACATCAGGAATTGCAGCTCCTGCTTATGCAGGAATTCCTGTTACTCACAGAGATTATAGTTCATCCGTTGCGTTTGTTACAGCTGTGAATAAACCAGGTATGACGAAAGAAGCATATTGGGAACATTTAGCCCATGGTCCTGAAACATTGTGTATTTATATGGGTGTAAAACGTTTGCCTGAAATTTGTGAACTGTTAGTGCGTCATGGTAAGTCAGTAGATACACCTGTAGCGCTAGTACATTTAGGGACAACAGTTTCTCAAAAAACAGTCACTGGAACATTAGGTAGCATTGTACAATGTGCGTCTGAAATCAAAAATCCTGCAATGATTGTGATTGGTGATGTGGTAAATATGCGTCAAAAAATTAGCTGGTTCAAAGAACAAGTATCAGATGTTGAAATGACATTACCATAATTTGAAAAATATCTAATATAGGAGGACGACAATATGAACCATATGCCGCTCATGATTGATTTAAGCCAGAAATCGATTGTCATAGTAGGTGGCGGAAAAGTTGCAACGAAACGAGCTTCAACTTTAATCGAATATTGTGATGATGTTCATATTGTTAGTCCTATTATTTCAACAACTTTAAAAGAACTATTAGATAACGAAATGATCACTTGGAGCCAAAAAGAATTTGAGCCACAAGATGTTGAACATGCCGATCTTGTAGTGATTGCCACAAATAATAACGACGTCAATACAAAGGTGTTAGAAAGTGTTCCTCATTATGCATTATGTAATCATGCTTCGAAAGCCCAAGTTGGAAATGTTACGATTCCAAGTATTTTAAAACGTGGAAAACTTTCTATTAGCGTGTCAACCAATGGGGCAAGTCCTAAATTGAATAAAAAGATTATTTCAAGAATAAGCGATATGTACGATGAATCATATGAAATGTATATTGATTTTTTATATGAAAGTAGACAACTAATTAAACGATTATCAATCGAGCCATCTAGGAAACAGGATTTATTACAACACATTTTATCTGATGAGTATTTAGATGAGGTTAAGCAACGAGAATTCACACGATGGCTTCATTTACAAGTTTAGGTATGAAGGGATATGTGATATATGAGAAAATTGTTTATATTTGCATTAGCTGGATTTTTAGCACAACTTGTTGATGGATCACTCGGAATGGGATTCGGTGCCTCCTCATCATCCATATTATTAACATATGGAATAGCACCTGCGATTGTTTCAGCAACGGTACATTTTTCAGAAATAGCAACGACTGCTGCATCTGGTACATCACATTGGAAATTTGAAAATGTACATAAGCCAACCATGTTGAAACTTGCAATACCAGGATCGATCAGTGGATTTATCGGTGCAGCATTATTAACTCAAATACATGGTGACTATATTAAACCTTATATAGCACTATTCTTACTTTCAATGGGTTTTTATATTTTATATCAGTTCTTATTTAAACGTCACAAAGACTTTCATACACACGTAGGAACACTTAGTAGTGTGAAACTTGTTCCACAAGGAGCCGTTGCTGGTTTTCTAGATGCTATTGGTGGTGGAGGCTGGGGACCAGTCAATACACCGTTGTTACTTGCAAGCCATAAAATTCAACCACGCTATGCCATTGGTACAGTGTCTGCAAGTGAATTTTTTGTAACACTTTCAACATCATTAAGTTTTATTATCTTTTTAGGATTTACTCAAATTAATTGGTGGTTTGTCATTGCATTAAGTATAGGCGGTATGATTGCCGCACCAATTTCAGCCTATTTAACTAAAATATTACCCATTAATATTTTAGCAATTTGTGTAGGTGGCCTTATTATTTTTACAAATAGTAATGCTTTAATGACGTATTTCATCAAAGACACTACAGTGATAAATGTTATTCGATTCGCAATTATTTGTGCGATTATTGTATTAGTTATTATTACTATTATTCGTAACAAAAAATTGTCTTTTTCTTATAAATAAAGCCGAGTAAACTAATCAAAATAATTAGAAAAGAGGTTATCAATAATGACAACAAATGAAGATATTATCAATTATACAATTAAGCCACATGGTGGAGAGTTAATTAATCGAGTTGTAGAAGGAAAGGAAAGAGAAGCATTAATTGAAAAAGCGAATGCTTTTAAATCCTTAACTTTAAATCCTTGGTCAATTTCAGATTTAGAATTAATCGCTATTGGTGGTTTTAGTCCACTTACTGGATTTATGGGAGAAGCGGATTATAAAAAAGTTGTTGAAGATACACATCTTGAAAATGGACTAGTATGGAGTATTCCTATCACTTTACCTGTCACTGAGACACAAGCGAATGAATTTAATATTGGTGATGATATTGCTTTATATGGTGAAGATGGAGTACTTTATGGTACTTTAAAACTTGAAGAAAAATATACGTATGATAAAGAAAAAGAAGCTCAAAATGTCTACGGTACGACTGAAGAAGCGCATCCAGGTGTCAAAAAAGTATATGAAAAAGGGAACGTTTATTTAGCAGGTCCTATTCAATTAGTAAATCGTCCTAAACATGATGAATTTTCAGATTATCATTTAGATCCTGCTGAAACACGCCAATTGTTCAAAGACTTAGGGTGGAAAACAGTAGTCGGATTTCAAACACGTAATCCTGTCCACCGCGCACATGAATATATTCAAAAATCTGCATTAGAAATTGTAGATGGTTTATTATTAAATCCTTTAGTTGGTGAAACTAAAGCGGATGATATCCCAGCAGATGTACGTATGGAAAGTTATCAAGCTATCTTGAAAAATTACTTCCCACAAGATAGAGCACGTTTAGTTATCTATCCCGCAGCGATGCGTTATGCAGGTCCCCGTGAAGCAATTTTACATGCTACAGTTCGTAAAAATTATGGTTGTACACACTTTATTGTTGGACGTGATCACGCAGGTGTGGGTGATTATTATGGTACTTATGAAGCACAAGAACTTATCTCTCAATTTGAAGATGAATTAGATATTCATATTTTAAAATTTGAACATGCATTTTACTGCAAAAAATGTAGCAATATGGCTACAGCTAAAACGTGTCCACATGATGCATCAGACCATGTACATTTAAGTGGTACAAAAGTAAGAGAAAAATTACGTAATGGCGAATCATTACCAAAAGAATTCTCAAGACCTGAAGTTGCAGAAGTATTAATTAAAGGATTAAGACAAAAGTAATTTGGGGGAGTATATAAAATGAGTCAATCAACAAATATTACATGGCATGATTCAGAAGTAACTAAAGAAGATAGACAACACCAAAATGGTCATAAAAGTGCTGTCATTTGGTTTACAGGGTTATCTGGTTCTGGTAAGTCCACAATCTCTGTGGTACTTGAAAAGGCTCTATTTGAAAAAGGTAAACATTCATATCGATTAGATGGCGATAATGTCCGTCACGGTTTAAATAAAAATTTAGGTTTTAGTCCAGAAGACCGTAAAGAAAATATTCGTCGTATCGGTGAAGTAAGTAAATTGCTTGTAGATGCGGGAACAATTGCAATTACTGCATTTATTTCTCCATATAGAGAAGATCGTGATGAAGTACGTGATATTCTAGAAGACGGAGAATTCATTGAAGTATATACGAAGTGTAGTGTAGAAGAATGTGAGAAACGAGACCCTAAAGGTTTATATGAAAAAGCACGTTCAGGTGAAATTAAAGAATTTACAGGAATTAGTGCGCCTTATGAAGCGCCAAAACATCCTGAAATAACTATTAATACTGAAACACAAAGTATAGATGAATCAGTTGAACATATTCTTAATTACTTAAAAGAACACAAATATATTTAATGAATAACCAAACGAGTGAGATAACGAATTTAAAATGAATGTTGTCTCACTCGTTTTTTTGCTATAAATTCTTGAAAATAATAGTTAATATTCCCTTATTTTATGAAATAAAACATATTTAAAATAATCAGATATATTACACCATCTGTAATGACACTGTTGATTAAGTTGATAAAAAGACTGATAATAAAGCATTTTGAGTGATGTAACAAACGAGATATTTAATTACAAAAATCATCGTATTATTATGATTCAATTACAAGGTATTAACAACGCCCACAAACGCTTGTTTATCTGATAAAGTATGTCTTGTCGTTAATTAACGAGAAAAAATAATTCGAAGTAATTGAATATTGAGATGTCATTTGAAAGTAGCCACGTGATAAATAAAGGAAGAATGTTTTAAATTTCTAGGAGGATATTTAATTATGAAAAAAATCGCTACAGTAACTATCGCCACAGCCGGAATCGCTACAGTTGGATTTGCGCATCATGACGCACATGCAGCGGAAAATAATGGATATAACCCTAATGACCCAACTTCATATAGCTACTCTTATACAATTGATCAACAAGGTAACTATCATTACACATGGAAAGGTAATTGGAGTCCTGATCGTTTAAATCACACTAATGACTCAAATCATAGTCAATCTAACTATAATAATTACAACAATAATAGCTATAACTACAATAGCAATTATTCATATACAACAAACAATAACCAAACATCTACTAACAATAATCAATCTTATACAACTAATAATACGACAGGTGGATTAGGCGCTAACACTGCATCAACATCAAATAGTAATGTAAAAGTTACAACTCAAAGTGCACCAAGAACACAATCAACTGCTTCGACTCAAGCATTTTCAGGTAAAACAAATTCAGGTGCGAATTACTATACTTGGGGTCAATGTACGTATTATGTATATGATAAAGTTGGTGGTTCAATCGGTAACACTTGGGGTAATGCAAATAACTGGGCTAACGCAGCAGCGCAATCTGGTTATACTGTAAACAATACACCTAAAGCAGGTGCTGTGATGCAAACAACTCAAGGTGGTTATGGTCACGTTGCATATGTTGAAAATGTAAATAGTGATGGTTCTGTTACAGTATCTGAAATGAACTATCAAGGCGTAGGTGTAGTATCTACACGTACAATTTCAGCAAGTCAAGCAAGTTCATACAACTACATTTCATAATTTAAGGAAATAAATGGTTTAAACATTAATGTAAAATAAAGACTAAGATATTAAAACAATAACGTTGTTTAAAAGAGCAAGTATATGAATTCAAAACGAATTTTAACTTGCTCTTTTTTTATTTTTAAAAATTATATTTAATATGATTTAAATCGCTTTATAAAGGGAATATATAACTACTAGTTCTTATAGTGTTCAAATATAAAGGTGGTGATTCACAATGGCGTTAGGAGTACTTCAATGGATCCTAGTGATCGCAATTGTGGTAATTACGATTGGCGTCATATTTGGTCTCATTTGGGGTTCGCTTTTTGAGGAACGCTTTTATAGAAGTCGTTCTAAAAAAGAAGAAGAAGCACGTATTGAGAAAAATCTTAAAATGGCAAAAGGCCATACCGATGATGACGTAGCATATGATGAAGAAGGTCGTGCATCACTCAACGAAGATGATAAAAAACAATAAATATTCATAAACCTTTAAGAATCCGTTTGATTTTTAAAGGTTTTTTCTTATCAAAATATTTATATTAATTAACTTTATGCAATTATATACTTTTAACAAATAAAAGTGATAAAATAGATATGTTAAAAAATTCACATGAATTATTTAAAGTTAGGAGTTATTATAATGCTACTGTTTATAGTAGAAATTATCATAATGATTGTAGCCATTATGCTAGGATTGCGCACAGCAGGTGCTTTAGGCTGTGGTATTTTTGCTATTGTGGCCCAACTGATTATGATATTTGGTTTTCAACTTCCTCCTGGTTCTGCCCCTGTTACAGCAGTCCTAATTATTCTGGCAATTGGTATAGCTGGAGGAACGTTACAAGCTACAGGCGGAATTGATTATCTTGTCTATCTTGCTTCGAAAATCATTGAACGGTTTCCAAAATCAATTATTTTTATTGCACCGATGATTGTATTTGTCTTCGTATTTGGAGTAGGGACTGCAAACATTGCTTTATCACTAGAACCTATTATTGCTCAAACCGCAGTAAAAGCTAAAATCCAACCTAAGCGACCACTCATTGCTTCAGTATTAACTGCTAATTTGGCTTTACTTTGTAGTCCAGCTGCATCCGCAACAGCCTATGTCATTTCAGTACTTGCAGGTCATGACATTTCAATGGGTCAATATTTGAGTATCGTCTTACCTACATCATTAATCACTATGTTTATGTTAAGTATATTTTGTACGTTTGTAGGACGTAAAAATACAATTACTGAAAGTGAAATTGCCCATACACCTGACGTTGAAGTAAATCATGCTTTTTCTACTAGAGTAAAGATAGGTGTTTTAGCATTTATTTTATGTGTGTTTGGTATTCTTACATTTGGTATTTTTCCTCAATTCATGCCTTCGTTTAATGTCAATGGAAAAGATGTCACTGTATCAATGACAGAGATTGTACAATTCTTTATGTATTTAAGTGCAGCAATTAATTTATTGATGTTAAAAGTGAATACGAGTGATATTCTCTCTTCAAATATTACACAATCTGCTATTGGTGCATTATTTGCAGTACTCGGACCTGGTTGGTTAGGTGCGACAGTATTTAACGCACCTCATAATTTACATATCATACAAAATGATGTTGGCAAAACGATTCAACATATGCCCTGGCTTGTGATTATTCTTGTAGCTGTAGTAGCGATGATTGTTATTTCACAAACAGCAACAGCATCGATTATGGTGCCTATCGTCATGAGTATGGGAATTCCACCCATGTATTTTGTAGCAATGGTACAAACATTAAATGTTAACTTTGTTATACCTGCGCAACCAACGTTATTATTCGCAGTTAATTTAGATGAAACAGGACGTACACGACCTACAAGCTTTATTATTCCAGGATTCTTTGCAATAGGTGTTTCAGTTATTGTTGGTTTTATAATAAAAATAATATTAGGATATTAGTTTATAATAGGGTATTAGTCATATAAACGATTTAAAGTTTCGTGAAAATTTAATAGATTGAGAAGACCTTTTGTGCCATTTCGAATATTGAAGAGAAGAATGTGAATTCTATTATGAATTGCATTCTTCTCTTATTTTTAATTTAAAACAGAAAATGTCAAAAAAATATATATTCATTAAAAGTGAATAAAAATTCAATATTTATAATTTAAGATTTGTTTAAAACGTTTATTTTTAATTTAACACTACTGATATAGTTAATTTTTCGATAGTTTAAATGGGATGAAATATATAAATATTCAGTTTTGCTCAAATAATTTTATGAATGTAATTTGCATTTTTATTTAATTTTAGATATTGTCATTACGTGGATCATTCACTTAAATACATTATAAGTCGTACATATAATATTCAAAGGAGGATCTTAGTTGAAAAAAGAAAAAATAATGGATTGGCCCACCTTTATAGGTACTGTGATTGTCTTGCTTGCAGCAGTTATACCTATGATGGTCTTTCCAAGTGCAAGTGAGAAAGTTATTACTGATATAAATAGTGCTATTTCTAACTCGATAGGATCTGTTTACTTATTTATAGGTTTAGCTGTTTTATCCTTTGTACTCTATATTGCTTTCGGCCGATATGGTAATGTGACTTTAGGAAAAGCAAGTGATAAACCTGAATTTAATAATTTTAGTTGGGCTGCAATGCTATTTTGTGCAGGCATTGGTTCAGATATTCTTTATTGGGGCGTTATCGAATGGGCCTTCTATTATCAAGTACCTCCAAATGGAGCTAAAGGAATGACTGATGAGGCGCTTACATATGCAACGCAATATGGCATGTTTCATTGGGGACCTATTGCATGGGCAATTTATGTATTACCAGCTTTGCCTATTGGCTATTTAGTATTTGTAAAGAAACAACCAGTATATAAAATTAGTCAAGCTTGTCGTCCAGTACTGAAAGGACAAACTGATAAATTTTTAGGTAAATTAGTAGATATCTTATTTATATTTGGACTATTAGGAGGAGCGGCAACCTCTTTAGCATTAGGTGTGCCATTAATTTCTTCTGGAATTGAACGATTAACAGGTATAGATGGAGACAATATGGTTATTCGCTCAATTATACTTTTCACAATCACAGTCATTTTTGCCATTAGTTCTTATACTGGTTTAAAAAAAGGAATACAAAAATTAAGTGATATTAACGTATGGTTATCATTCTTACTACTTGCATTTGTATTTATTGTAGGTCCAACCATCTTTATTATGGAAACAACGTTAACTGGTTTTGGGAATATGATGCGAGATTTCTTCCATATGGCAACATGGATGGAGCCATTTGGTGGAATTAGAAACCGTAAAGAAACAAATTTCCCTCAAGATTGGACGATATTTTATTGGTCATGGTGGCTTGTATATGCGCCATTTATTGGTTTATTTATTGCTCGAATTTCAAAAGGTCGTCGTCTCAAAGAAGTCATATTAGGAACAATTGCTTATGGTACATTGGGATGTGTCTTATTCTTTGGTATTTTTGGTAACTATGCCGTTTATTTACAAATTAGTGGACAGTTTAATGTGGTTGATTTTTTAAATAAACATAGTACTGAAGCAACAATTATAGAAGTTATGCACCAATTACCAATGGGTTCTTTAATTATAGTGTTGTTCTTAATATCTGCATTTTTATTCTTAGCAACGACTTTTGATTCAGGTTCTTATATTTTAGCAGCTGCTTCTCAGAAGAAGGTAATAGGGGAACCATTAAAAGCGAATCGTTTATTCTGGGCTTTCGCTTTATGTCTATTACCTTTCTCCCTTATGTTAGTTGGTGGAGAACGAGCTCTTGAAGTGTTAAAGACTGCTTCATTATTAGCAAGTGTACCACTTCTATTTATATTTACATTTATGATGATATCCTTTATTATCACACTTAATAAAGATCGGATTAAACTGGAAACAAGAGCAGATAAACTAAAAGAAGTAGAACGACGTTCACTTCGTATTGTTCAAGTTAAATCAGACCCTGAAGACGATAATTTATAATGTAAAAATGATAATACATTTAAAAATCCTCAGAAATTAGATAATAAATCTAATTTCTGAGGATTTTTGAATCATATTGATATTGAATTAAGTTATAAATCTTCTTCTTTTGGTATAGGATAATGTTCGAAAATGTCTCCAGATTCAATCGCAGAAATTAAATTTTCTAACCATTTATAATATAATTTTGTGTGGTTCAATTGGGATTGTATACTATCTATTTTTTCTTTTTCTTCTTCACTTAAATGATTAGTTTGTATTATGTTTTGAAGAATGTTTTCTGCTTTTTTCGTCGCTTCTAAATTTGTATCGATTTCACGTTCCCATTTTTGTGTGAAAAAGTTTCGAAAAAAATTAAAGAAATCTTTCTCGGCTATAAAATGTTGTTTCCGACTGCCACGGGTAAATTGTTGTTTAACGATATCGTATTCTTGCAATTTTTTTACACCCGCACTCATACTAGGTTTGCTCATTTGCAAATGTTCACGCATTTCATCAAGCGTCATACTACCTTCAAAAACCATCGTACCGTAAAGATTACCAACACTACGGTTTGTACCATATAAATCCATGGTTTCACCAATTGAGTTAATAACTAAATCTTTCGCTTCCTCTATTTTTTGATTAATATTATTAGAATTGCTCATATTGCACCTCACTTATTTTCATCTTCATAAGATGTGAAATATTAACACAAATTTTACATTCTCACTCATTATATGATTTTTTCTTAAGAGTTTCAAAAGTCAATTTTAATCCCTACAATATTAAAAATAATATAAAAAAATATATAAAGATGATTTTTGCAATGACTTAAGAAATATGATAAGCTACTTTTGTAAAATTCGTTAAATAAAAATTTAACAAACTTAACGGAGGTAGTATGATGGAACTTGTAAAAGCATTGTCTAATCGCCAATATATCAATGGTGAATGGGTAGAGAGCGCTAACAAAAATACTAGAGATATTATTAATCCATATAATCAAGAAGTGATTTTTACTGTTACTGAAGGGACTAAGGAAGATGCAGAACAAGCTATTT
Organism: Staphylococcus sp. HMSC035D11; assembly: GCF_001836075.1. Classification (NCBI taxonomy): domain Bacteria; kingdom Bacillati; phylum Bacillota; class Bacilli; order Caryophanales; family Staphylococcaceae; genus Staphylococcus; species Staphylococcus sp. HMSC035D11. The sequence goes on along the minus strand of NZ_KV827237.1, from coordinate 40,869 downwards.
TAGCAGCACGTCGTTCATTTGAAAATGGTGAGTGGTCACAAGAAACAAGTGAAGTCAGAGGTAAAAAAGTAAGAGCAATTGCTGATAAAATTACAGAAAATCGTGACGAATTAGCCAAATTAGAAACGTTAGATACCGGTAAAACATTAGAGGAATCTTATGCAGATATGGATGATATTGCAAATGTGTTTAATTATTTTGCAGGTTTGGCGGATAAAGACGGAGGAGAAATTATTGATTCTCCAATACCTAACACTGAAAGTAAACTTGTCAAAGAACCTGTAGGTGTAGTTACACAAATTACGCCTTGGAATTATCCATTATTACAAGCTTCATGGAAAATTGCACCTGCATTAGCAACTGGTTGCTCATTAGTAATGAAACCAAGTGAAATTACGCCATTAACAACAATTCGTGTATTTGAATTAATGGAAGAAGTTGGATTCCCTAAAGGGGTTATCAACCTAATATTAAGTAGTGGTGAAGAAGTAGGAGATACATTATCAGGTCATAAAGAAGTTGATTTAGTATCATTTACGGGTGGAATTGAAACTGGTAAACACATTATGAAGAATGCTGCAAATCATGTAACTAATATTGCATTAGAGCTTGGCGGAAAGAATCCAAATATTATTTTTGATGATGCTGATTTTGAATTAGCTGTAGATCAAGCATTAAATGGCGGATATTTCCATGCAGGTCAAGTTTGTTCAGCAGGTTCAAGAATTTTAGTGCATAACGATATTAAAGATAAATTTGAAAAAGCATTAATTGAACGTGTTGGAAAAATTAAATTAGGTAATGGATTTGATAGTGATACAGAAATGGGTCCAGTGATTTCTCCAGAACATCGAGATAAAATTGAAAAATATATGAAAGTTGCTAAAGATGATGGTGCAACAATTGCTATCGGTGGGAAACGTCCAGACGATGAAGATTTAAAAGATGGTTTATTCTTTGAACCAACTGTAATCACTAATTGCAATACTCATATGAGAATTGTTCAAGAAGAAGTATTTGGTCCTGTTGTTACAGTAGAAGGGTTCGATAATGAAGAAGAAGCGATTGCACTCGCTAATGATTCAATTTATGGTTTAGCAGGTGCAGTATTTTCTAAAGATATAGGAAAAGCACAACGTGTAGCTAATAAATTAAAACTAGGCACAGTTTGGATTAATGACTTCCATCCTTACTTCGCTCAAGCGCCATGGGGTGGTTATAAACAATCTGGTATTGGACGTGAGTTAGGTAAAGAAGGATTAGAAGAATATTTAATCTCTAAACATATTCTTACAAATAGAAATCCAGAACCTGTAAATTTCTTTAGTAAATAACTTTTACAATTTAACTATAAAGGACCGTAGGCGTATTATTTTACGGTCCATTTATTTTGAAGTATAAAGATGTATCAAATCAAACTAAATTGTATTTAAATAGAAGATTTATATTTTTAGGGGAGGACGACAATATATGAGTAAAAATCAATCATATGATTACGTAATTATTGGCGGAGGAAGCGCTGGATCAGTATTAGGAAATCGTTTGTCAGAAGATAAAAATAAAGAAGTACTTGTACTAGAAGCAGGACGTAGTGATTATCCATGGGATTTATTTATACAAATGCCTGCAGCATTGATGTTTCCTTCAGGAAATCCATTTTACGATTGGAGATACCAAACTGAAGAAGAACCGCATATGGGACGTAAGGTAGACCATGCTCGAGGTAAAGTATTAGGTGGTTCAAGTTCAATTAATGGCATGATTTATCAACGTGGTAATCCAATGGATTATGAAGGCTGGGCTGAACCAGAAGGAATGGAAACTTGGGACTTTGCACATTGTTTACCTTATTTTAAAAAACTAGAAAAAACATTTGGAGCTGCGCCATATGATAAATATAGAGGACATGATGGTCCGATTAAATTAAAACGTGGGCCAGCCACAAATCCATTATTTAAATCATTCTTCGATGCAGGTGTTGAAGCAGGTTATCATAAAACAAACGACGTCAATGGATATAGACAAGAAGGCTTTGGTCCATTTGATAGCCAAGTACATAATGGTCGTCGTGTTTCAGCTTCACGTGCCTATTTACGTCCTGCAATGAAGCGTAAAAATTTAACAGTTAAAACACGTGCATTTGTTACTAAAATACATTTTGAAGGTAAGAAAGCTACTGGTGTAACGTTTAAACGTAATGGTAAACTTCATACTGTGAATGCCGGTGAAGTGATTCTTTCAGGTGGTGCATTTAATACACCTCAGTTATTGCAATTGTCTGGTATCGGTGATTCTGAATTCTTAAAATCTAAAGGTATAGAACCACGCATGCACTTACCTGGTGTTGGAGAAAACTTCGAAGACCATTTAGAAGTATATATTCAACATAAATGTAAGCAGCCAGTTTCACTACAACCAAGCTTAGATGTAAAACGTATGCCTTGGATTGGATTACAATGGATATTTGCACGTAAAGGTGCAGCAGCTTCAAACCACTTTGAAGGTGGCGCTTTTGTTAGATCTAACAATCAAGTTGCATATCCAAATTTAATGTTCCATTTCTTACCGATTGCTGTAAGATATGATGGTCAAAAAGCACCAGTGGCGCATGGGTATCAAGTACATGTTGGTCCTATGTATTCAAATTCACGTGGTAGTTTAAAAATTAAATCAAAAGATCCATTTGAAAAACCAAGTATTGTATTCAATTATTTATCAACAAAAGAAGATAAACAAGAATGGGTTGAAGCAATTCGAGTAGCACGTAATATTCTATCTCAACCTGCGATGGATCCATATAATGGCGGTGAAATCTCACCAGGACCATCTGTACAAACAGATGAAGAAATTCTTGATTGGGTACGTAAAGATGGTGAAACTGCTTTACATCCTTCTTGTAGTGCTAAAATGGGGCCAGCGTCAGATCCAATGGCAGTTGTAGATCCATTAACTATGAAAGTACATGGTATGGAAAATTTACGTGTTGTTGATGCGTCTGCTATGCCTCGCACTACTAATGGTAATATTCATGCACCAGTTTTAATGCTCGCTGAAAAAGCAGCTGATATCATTCGTGGTAAAAAACCATTAGAACCACAATATGTTGATTACTATAAACATGGTGTTAGTGATGAAAACGCTGGAGCAATGGAATTCGATCCATACTATAAACATTAATAAAATAGTTATATGAAATAAGGGTTGGAATCAAAGATGATTCTGACCTTTTTATTTTAAATATCCCCTTCTACAACATTTTTAATACGTAAAGGCATATAATGAATGAAAGAGAAGGAGTGAAATGAAATGATTAAAGATTTGGTGCAACGTTTACAAGATAAGGAAAAACGTATGATCGAGGTTCGCAGACATTTACATGAATATCCTGAGCTATCATTTCATGAAACTGAGACACCCAAATATATTGCTAATTTTTATAAAGATAAAGATTGTAAGGTAGAAACAAATATAGGACAAAATGGTGTAAAAGTGACGATAGATAGTGGTAAACCTGGGAAAACGATTGCTATTCGAGCAGATTTTGATGCGCTTCCCATTCAAGAAGATACTGGTTTATCATTTGTTTCTAAAAACGAGGGAGTCATGCATGCGTGTGGACATGATGCACATACAGCATATATGCTTATTTTGGCAGAAACATTGATAGAAATGAAATCTCAGTTCAGTGGCAAAGTAATTGTTATTCATCAACCCGCTGAAGAAATGCCACCTGGTGGAGCTAAAGGTATGATTGAAGATGGCGTATTGGATGGCGTGGACCATGTTTTAGGTACCCATGTGATGACTAATATGGCGCCTGGTAAAGTCTATTATCATAAGGGTAACGTTCAAACAGGACGTTCTTACTTTAAATTAATTGTAAAAGGTGAAGGAGGACATGGTTCTTCTCCGCATACTGCAAATGATGCGATTGTAGCGGGAGCTCATTTCGTTACTACCGCTCAAACAGTAGTCTCACGTCGTCTTAATCCATTTGAAACAGGTGTCGTCACAATTGGATCATTTGATGGTAAAGGTCAATTTAATGTGATTAAAGATAAAGTAACCATTGAAGGTGACGTTCGCGCTTTGACAGATGCTACACGTGATCGTATTGAAACGGCTTTAAAACAAATAGTTCACGGTTTGGAAGAAACGTTTGGTGTAAATTGTGAGTTTACATTTAGTAAAGATTATCCTGCATTGTATAATGATCCTGATTTTACTGAATATGTTGCAGAAACAATTAAACAGTCAAAATTAGCTGATGTTAAAGGCGTAGAAATATGTGAACCTCAACCGCCATCTGAAGACTTCGCTTTTTATGCTAAAACATTGCCAAGTACTTTTATATATTCTGGAGCAAAACCTAGAAAGGGTAAAGCATATCCACATCATCATCCTAAATTTACGATTGATGAATCAAGTATGTTAGTTGCAGCAGAAGCAGTAGGTGCTGTGGTATTAAACTATCTAACTATTGAATAAGCAGTCATACTATATATTTATAAGAAATCAATTTACATTTTTAAAGTAGAAGTCGAGTTGATATTCTAGTATTAAAGAATGTGTCATGATAGTATTATTCTATATCTAGATATTGGGGTGAGTTGATGAGTTTCTATGATTTTATGCAAGGATTTATTGATGATAAGACCCCATTAGGTGAACTTGCATCATGGATAAATCAAGACCAAGATTTTCCAAAACATGAATATCTTGCTGAAAATATACTTGATTACTTTTCTAAGATGTCGATGTTAGATCATGAATTCTTAGAAATTGTTAAACGTTCCCTTTCGTTATATGAAAAAAGATAGATGTGAATAGCAAAAATAAAAAATGATAGCTTAAAGCTAGTTAAGAAATGAAGGAACAAAGAAATGACTTTAACTGATAATTATAAAACATATGTCATAGAAGAAAAAGAAGATCAAACGATGTCTATCGAAAAAAATAATGATGTTCAATTATATACAGTACTTGAGTCAATAAATGAGTTAACAAACGATTCAATGTGTGTTTTAAATCACTTGTTTGTTAATGAAGGTAATGAACCTCAATTTGAATCTAAATTTTTAAAGCGCACTAAATATTTACAAGATGTGCCAGGATTCAAAGCTTTACGTTTTTTACGTCCTCAAACTAAGCATCGTCATTATATTATTTTGACGTTATGGAAAGATCGACAATCGTTCTATGATTGGCAAAGTTCAGACGCTTATGGTAAAACGCATAAAAAAAGAGGCACTAAACAAGGTGTCGATAATAAAATAGTTAATCGCGATTTATCTTATAATGTAAGAATAGAACTTGCTAATTTAGAAACGAGTATTGATATAGATAATATGTTTAATATTCAATGATTAAGTTTCTAAAAAAGTAATATACTGGTATAGAAACTTAATCTTTTTTATATTTAAAACAAATACCGCGTAGAATTGCATGAAATTAAGATGTATGATTTTATGAACGATGAAGATTTAAAAATTGGAAGGAAAGTAAAGTAATGAATCATTTAAATTTATTAGCACCAGAAACATATAATATTGTATCTGAAATAGAAAAACATGCTTCAAATCAAAATAAACAAGCAATTATTTATGAAAATGGTGTAGAAGAACCCATTAGTGTGACATACTCTGAATTAATTAAAAACGCTAATAAAGTAGGACATGTATTATTAAACCATGGACTAAAAAAAGGCGATAAAGTGTTAATCATGATGCCACGTGCTATCATCACGTATGAACTTTATATTGCAGCATTAAAATTAGGTATTGCAATTATCCCGAGTTCTGAAATGTTAAGAACAAAAGATTTACAATATCGTATTACGCATGGAGAAATTAATGCAGTTATTGCGTTAGCTGATTTTATAGAAGAATTTAGAGACATTAAAGAATATCATGAATTAACAAAATTTGTTATTAATGGAAATGAAGAGAATTGGATTAGTATTGAAGAGGAAAAAGTAAAGCAAAGTGATGAATTAGACACAGCAAATACAACAAGAGATGATGTTGCTATTTTATCTTATACTTCTGGAACTACAGGTAATCCAAAAGCTGTTACACATTCTCATGGTTGGGGATATGCTCATATGAAAATGGCACCTGAACATTGGTTAGCTATAAAAGAAGATGACTTGGTGTGGGCAACAGCTGCACCTGGTTGGCAAAAATGGGTATGGAGTCCATTCCTATCTATTATGGGATCAGGAGCGACAGCATTTGTGTATAATGGTAAATTTAATCCTTCTCGTTATTTATCATTATTACAAAAATTTAAAATTAATGTGCTTTGTTGTACACCAACAGAATACCGTATGATGGCAAAATTAGATAACTTAGATAAATACAATTTAGATCATTTACACAGTGCAGTATCTGCAGGAGAACCATTAAATAGAGAAGTCGTTGAACAATTCCGTAAACATTTTAATTTAACAGTGCGTGACGGATATGGACAAACAGAAAGTACGTTACTAATTGGTTTCTTAAAAGATACAGAACAACGTCCTGGTTCTATGGGTAAAGCTATTCCTGGTAGTCGTGTAGCAGTTGTTGATGATGAGGGAAACAAAGTGGATACAAATGTAAAAGGTAATATAGCATTACCACTTGATTTCCCTGGATTATTTAAAGGTTACTTTAAAGATGAGAAACGTACAAAAGATGCACATGCAGGAGATTATTATATTACTGGAGATTTAGCACATATCGATGAAGATGGTTATTTCTGGTTTGAAGGTCGCCGTGACGATATTATTATTAGTTCTGGCTATACTATTGGACCTTTCGAAGTTGAAGATGCACTCACAAATCATGAAGCGGTAAAAGAATGTGCAGTTGTAGCAAGTCCACATCCAATTCGTGGCAATATTGTTAAAGCATTTATTATTTTAAAAGAGGGTTATAAACCAAGTGATGATTTAGTGAAAGAGTTACAAACTTTCTCTAAAAAAGTAGTCGCACCATATAAATATCCACGTGCGATTGAATTTGTAGAAGATTTACCCAAAACAAACTCTGGCAAAATTCGTCGTGTTGAATTACGCGAAGCTGAACGCACAAAACATAACAACGCTCAAAATAAATAATCATATGCATCACACTGATAAATTAGTATGTCACTAATTTATCAGTGTTTTTTTATGATGAGTATACTGATGTATCAGATAACATCAATGTTGGAAATATGTCTATATTTAAAAAAATTGAAAATAAAGATAATTTTAATTGTATTTCATGCATTATTATGACATACTTTTAAATAATTAGTATGACATAATAAAAATTTGAGGTGATTTATAATGACTAAATATATTTATGCATTTGATGAAGGACAAAAATCAATGAGAGATTTATTGGGAGGTAAAGGAGCTAATCTATCTGAAATGAAACGCTTAGGTTTACCTGTACCAGATGGTTTCACCATTACCACAACAGCATGTATTGAGTATTTAAAACAAGGGAAGTCATTATCTACTGAGATCAAAACAGAATTAATTGATCACTTGGCTTCATTTTCAGAGAGAACCGGAAAAATCTTCTCTTCTGATACGAATTTATTGCTTGTTTCTGTAAGAAGTGGGGCAAAAATTTCTATGCCAGGAATGATGGATACAATATTAAACTTGGGTTTAAATGATGAAAATGTAGAAAAATTAGCTGAAAAAACTGGGGATAAACGTTTTGCTTATGACTGTTATCGTCGTTTATTACAAATGTTTGGTGAAGTCGTATATAGTGTGCCTATGCAAGCATTTGATACATATTTCGAACAGTATAAAAAACAACATCATTTTGAGAATGACGCTGCCATTAGTGCAGATGGTTTAAAAGAAATTTGTAAGCGCTTTAAAGAGATATATGTAGAAGAAGTACATCAACCTTTCCCGCAAGAGCCTTTGAAACAACTGGAAGAAGCTATAGAAGCTGTATTTAAATCTTGGGATAATGATCGTGCTCGTATTTACCGAGATTTAAATGATATTCCACACGACATTGGTACAGCAGTAAATATCCAAGAAATGGTTTTCGGTAATAGTGGAGATAATAGTGGGACAGGCGTTGCTTTTACACGTAATCCAGTGACTGGCGAAAATAAATTATTTGGTGAATATTTGCTTAATGCGCAAGGAGAAGATGTTGTTGCAGGTATTCGTACACCTAAAGATATCTCAACATTACACGATCAAATGCCAGAGGTTCATCAAGAATTTGTAGATGTGACAAAACAATTAGAAAAACATTATAAAGATATGCAAGATATTGAATTTACAATTGAAAATGGACAATTATATTTACTCCAAACTCGTAATGGTAAACGTACAGCACGTGCGGCTATTCAAATTGCTGTAGATTTAGTGAATGAAGACATTATTACTAAAAAAGAAGCAATGAAAAAAGTTGAAGTAAAATCAATTGATCAACTTTTACATCCTAATTTCGATGAGTCTTCATTAAAAGAAGCAACAGTTGTATCTAAAATGGGATTGCCAGCGAGCCCAGGTGCTGCAACAGGTCAAATTGTATTTACTGCTGAAGAGGCGAAAGCACAATCAGAGCAAGGTAAAAAGGTGATCTTGATGAGACCAGAAACGTCTCCTGAAGATATTGAAGGTATGATTGCAAGTGAAGCGATTGTAACCACACATGGTGGCATGACGTCTCATGCAGCAGTTGTAGCTCGTGGAATGGGTAAATGTTGTGTGACAGGATGTTCTGATTTAGAAATTAATACGAGTGCTAAGACGGTATACTATGGCAATCAAACACTACATGAAGGAGATATGGTTTCAGTTGATGGTTCAGAAGGTGACATTTATTTAGGTGAGATTAAAACAGTCAATGCTGAGCATAGTGAGTCATTCAATCAATTTATGGAGTGGTCAGAAAAAACAGCTCGTTTAAAAGTACGTATGAATGCAGAAACACCTCAAGATATTAAAGTAGGTTACCAATTTGGCGCTAAAGGCATCGGATTAGTACGTACAGAGCATATGTTCTTTGGGGCTGAGCGACTAGTAGAGATGAGACGTTTCATTCTATCATCCTCTCGTGAAGATCGTCTCGAAGCACTTAATCATATTAAACAATATCAAGTAGAAGACTTTAAAGAAATTTTTAAATTATCAGGTGAACATCCTACCATAGTGCGTTTACTTGATCCGCCATTGCATGAGTTCTTACCACATTCTGAGGAAGATATTGCGAATGTTGCGAAGCAATTAAATATACCGAAGGAAACATTAGATAAACGCATTGTGGATTTAAACGAAGTGAATCCAATGCTTGGACATCGTGGTTGTCGTTTAGCAATCACATACCCTGAGTTATATGAAATGCAAGTAGAAGCGATTATTGAAAGTGTATTTAAATTAAAAGAAGAAGGCATTCAGTGTAAACCAGAAATTATGATTCCGTTAGTGTCTACAGTAGAAGAATTTACCACTTTAAAAGAAAACCTTGTTAAGACGATTACCCAATTAGAAAAACAACATCAGAAAAGCGTAGATTACTTAATGGGAACAATGATCGAAACGCCTCGTGCATGTCTTATTTCAGACGAATTAGCAAAACATTGTGATTTCTTCAGCTTTGGTACGAACGATTTAACACAATTGTCATTTGGTTTTTCTAGAGATGATGCAGGGAAGTTTATAAATGTGTATACTGAAAGAAATATATTGAAACTTGACCCGTTCCAAACATTAGATAAAGATGGCGTTGGAAAACTAATTGAAGTGGCAGTTAAACAGGCAAAGAAAGTGAACGAAAATATTAAGATTGGTGTATGTGGTGAATTAGGTGGAGATGCGAAATCTATTCATTATTTCAATCACTTATCAATTGATTATGTATCATGTTCACCATTCCGAATTCCAGGAGCAATTTTAGCGACTGCTCAAAGTCAAGTGGAGGAAAGTGAGTAATCAAAAATGAATGAAGTCGAGTCACAAGCGCATAATTTAAAATTGTTTATTGTTTCAGATTCAATTGGAGAAACTGCTCAACGTATGATTCATGCAACCTTAACCCAGTTTCCAGATTTAAATAATGTAGAAATAAAAAAATTTCCTTATATTAAAGATGAGGAAGAATTTTTAAATATATTAAATTTAGCGAAAGAACACAACGCAATAGTAGCTACGACATTAGTAAGTGAATCATTTAATGCACTTGGTCACGAATTTGCTAGAGAACATGATATCCCATATGTAGATTATATGTCTGATTTAATTAGCATTGTTGAACACGTGACAGGTGAAAAACCATTGATGGAAAGTGGTGCATTAAGAAAGTTAAATGAAGCTTATTTTAAGCGTATTGAAGCCATTGAATATTCAGTTAAATATGATGATGGTAAGCATTTTTCTGATATAGGTGAAGCAGATGCATTGATTGTAGGGGTATCACGTACTTCAAAGACACCATTAAGTATGTATTTAGCGAATAAAGGCTACAAAATAGCAAACATTCCTTTAGTACCTGAAGTTAGTATTCCAGACAGTGTTTTTAAGCAAAAAGGGTTACAAGTATTTGGATTAACTGCAAGTCCACAGTATATTGCAAATATACGAAAAAGTCGTGCTGAAACATTAGGTTTGTCAAAAGCGTCTCAATATAATAATTTAAATCGTATAAAAGAAGAACTCAGTTATGCAGAAGAAGTATTTAAAAAATTAAATGCTACAGTGATTAATACTGAGTATAAATCAATTGAAGAATCAGCTTTTTATATTGAAAAGTTTTTACAAAATAATAAATAATCATCATATAAGGTTGTAAGTAAATCATTAAGTGATTGTAATGACATCATGTTATAATAAAACTTTGATCATTCAACTAAACATTCTTACTGTTTAGCTTATATTGATAAATCTTTCTGCTTAATTTAATGATAATGAATTCATTAATTCGAATATTTAAGTTTTTCTGATTTACAATTGACTATATTTGTTTTAACATAGTAATGAAAGACTTAACACATTACTAAAACAATATATTGATTACTAGATATTAGGGAAACAAGAGCAACAGGTAATTATAATATATTGTGAAACATAATTTTTGGAGAGGTGTACAAACATGACAGAATCAAAAGATATGATTATTGTCGGTGCTGGTGTAATTAGTACAACAGTTGCATCTATGTTCAATGAACTTGTACCTAACTGGAACATCGATCTTTATGAACGTTTAGATCGTCCAGGTATCGAAAGTTCAAATGAACGTAACAATGCTGGTACTGGTCACGCTGCATTATGTGAATTAAACTATACTGTAAGACAACCAGATGGTACGATTGACATTGAAAAAGCAAAAGAAATTAACGAACAATTTGAAATTTCTAAACAATTTTGGGGTCATTTAGTAGAATCAGGACAAATTAAAGATCCTAGAGATTTCATTCATCCTTTACCACATATCAGTTTCGTACGTGGTAAAAACAACGTTCAATTCTTAAAAGAACGTTACGAAAAAATGAAAGATTTCCCTATGTTCGATGATATCGAATACACTGAAGACATCGAAGTAATGAGAAAATGGATTCCATTAATGATGCAAGGTCGTTTCGATGATGGCTTAATGGCTGCTAGTAAAATCGACGAAGGTACTGACGTTAACTACGGTGAATTAACTCGTAAAATGGCACATAACTTACAAAACGACGATTCAAACGTAAACGTCAACTATAATCATGAAGTACAAGACTTCAAACGTTTATCTAACGGTAAATGGCAAGTTAAAATTAAAGATTTAGCTAACAATAAAGTCTTTACTAAAGAAGCTGACCATGTATTCATCGGTGCTGGTGGTGGATCTATTCCATTATTACAAAAAACTGGTATCGAAGAAGGTAAACATATCGGTGGTTTCCCAATCATTGGTCAATTTATCGCTTGTACAAATCCAGAAGTTATCGAACAACATGATGCGAAAGTTTATGGTAAAGAGCCACCTGGCACACCACCAATGACTGTTCCTCACTTAGATACTCGTTATATCGATGGTGAAAGAACATTATTATTCGGACCATTCGCAAATGTTGGCCCTAAATTCTTAATTCACGGTTCTAACTTAGATTTATTCAAATCAGTTAAACCACACAATATCACTACGTTATTAGCTGCAGCAGTTAAGAATATGTCATTACTTAAATATTCATTTGACCAAATCATCATGACTAAAGAAGGTTGTATGAACCACTTACGTACGTTCTACCCTGAAGCTCGTGATGAAGATTGGCAAGTATATACTGCTGGTACACGTGTACAAGTTATTAAAGATGATGAAAAAGAAGGTAAAGGATTCATCCAATTCGGTACAGAAGTGGTTGACTCTAAAGACCACTCTATCATTGCTTTACTTGGTGAATCACCAGGGGCTTCTACATCAGTTTCAGTAGCGTTAGAAGTTATCGAAAGAAACTTCGAACAATATTTAGATGAATGGAAACCAAAAATCAAAAAAATGATTCCTTCATATGGTGAATCATTAATTCATGATGTTGACTTAATGAGAAAAACTCGTCGTTTAACATCTAAACAATTAGAATTAGGTTTCTATGAAAATACTAATGCTAAATAAGAAAAATTAGAAAACTGTTAACAGGACATCACGTTCTGTTAACAGTTTTTTTATTAAATAAATTTAATGGTTATAACTGCTTAAAAACATGAAAAAAGTGATGAGCACGTGACTCATCACTTTTAAATAAAAATCTGACTATTAATTTTTATTTACTGAAGCATCGTAGATTGAATCTACTGCATCGCCTAAAGCTTTATCAAATTCTTCTTTTGATTGGCCTGCACGTAAATCACTTGCTAATGCACGTGAGAAGCTTGCAATTAATTCATCATTGTCTTTTAATAATTTGTTTGCTTCGTCTCTGCTGTAGCCACCAGATAATACAACAACACGAACAACATTTGGATGATCAGCTAATTCTTTGTATAAGTTAGCTTTAGTAGGGATAGTTAATTTTAGCATTACTAATTGATCATCATTTAAAGAATCTAAGCCTTTTTTAAGTTCAGCTTTTAATACTTCTTCGATTTCAGCTTTGTCTTTAGCGTTAATGTTTACTTCAGGTTCAATGATAGGTACTAAACCTTTAGCAATGATTTTTTTAGCAATTTCAAATTGTTGTTCAACAACGTCTTTGATACCTTGTTCATTTAATTCTAAGATGTTAGAACGCATTTTAGTACCGAAGATATGACGTTCAACTGCACGGTCTAAAGTTTCATCTAAGTTGTCGATAGGTTTCATTAATTGGACACCATTTTGCTCTTCAGCTAAACCTTTGTCGACTTTTAAGAAAGGAACGACACCTTTATCAGCTAAGTAGTCACCAGTATATTTACCTTCAACTTCACGATCCATAGTTTGTTCAAATAGAATCGCACCTAAAATTTTATCTGAAGTAAATGAAGGTGAAGTGACAACACGTGTACGCATATCATGTACAAGTTGGAACATTTCGTCATCATTGCTGTATTGATCTTCGTTTACACCATATTCTTTTAATGCTTTTGGAGTACTACCACCACTTTGGTCTAATGCAGCGATGAATCCTTTCCCATGACTTACTTTTTCTAATTGTTCTTTATTCATTATGCCTTTCACTCCTTTAATAAACTTTCAATATCATTATCGTAAAAAATAATAATATTCTCAAGTATAAAGTAATTAATTATTGAAATTTCTTAATTAACAATTTACAATTTTATGAAATTACCGTATTTATACATTTAATGTAAACATTCAAACATATTCAAAGGGGATTGTTATGAAACAACGTATATTAATTATTGGTAGCCCTGGTTCTGGAAAATCAACATTGGCATATCAACTACATTTAAAATATCAACTGCCACTTTACCATATTGATCAAATTCAATGGCTTAATAATAAAAACGTCATTACTTTTGAAGAATTAAAACAAAAACTTGAATCTATTGTAGTAAAAGAGGAATGGATTATTGATGGAAATTATTCTAGTACACTTAGTATGAGATTAAAATATGCAACTAAAGTCATATGGATTAAAGAACCAAGAGTAAAATGTATACTTAGAGTAATCAAGCGTTACATATATTCACTATTTAACAGAGAACATATCGGAGGAAATCCTAAAACATTAAGTTTTGAATTTATTAAGTATATTTGGGATTTTCCTAAAAATAATGAGCAATTTATCATGCAACAAATGAAAAGATCAATACCAAATGTTCAGTGGATCATCGATGATTCTAAAGCATTATCTTTACGTTTTCTTTAAAATTTTAATATATGTAAATATTAAATAGAATATTTTATAAAACTTTAGTGTATCGTATATTTTTTGTTAAAATATGCTATTCTAAAGTAAGTTAAGTTCTTATTAATTGAAGTTAGTCTTTATTTTTAAATCGTTTATATATGATAACTAAGTTCTTAATTAATACTTATATACTTTCTTGGAGGAACAGTAATGAAGAAAAATAAAATTTTTGCTGTATTAACAACAAGTGCTCTATTATTGGCGGCTTGTAGTAATGGAGATAATGCATCTGATAGTGGACAAAAAGATGGAAATCAGAAAAATGAGCAATCTAGTAATAAAAGTGGTAATAGTCAAAGTGATGCATTGAAAAAGAATAATGATAAAAATACAAATGAAAATAAAGTAGAGTATCCTAAAGATGGTGTTAAAGGGATTTATGTAACAAGTAATTCTACACAGGGTGCTAAAATGGATGAGTTAGTTAAATTCATCAAAGATTCTAATTTAAATACCATGGTTATCGATGTGAAAGATGATACAGGTAACATTACTATGAAATTAAATACAGGCAATAAACAAGTGGATAAAAATACGCTTGATATTGTAGATGGTAAAAAATTATTAAAAAAACTACATGATAATAATATTTATCCAATTGCACGTATTGTGACATTTAAAGATACAAAATTAGCAAATGAACACCCTGAATGGACATTCAAAAATAGTGATGGTTCTGTTTGGACAAATGGTAAAGGGGATAGCTTTGTTAATCCATTTATGAAGGAAGTATGGAAGTATGATATTGATGTTGCAAAAGCAGCTGCAAAAGCAGGCTTCCAAGATATTCAATTTGACTATGTACGCTTCCCAGAAGGATTTGAAAATCAAGCAGATAGCTTAACTTATAATAAAGGTGAATATAAAAATAGTCAGATGAGTTCAGGCGATCAACGTGTGGATACAATTACTAAATTCTTAGAATACGCAAATAAAGAATTAAAACCAATGGGAGTTAATGTGTCAGCTGATGTATTTGGTTATTCTGCATTAGTTGAAAATGCACCTGGTATTGGTCAAAGCTTCCCTAAAATTTCTAAAAATGTAGATGCCATTTCATCAATGATTTATCCATCTCATTGGAGTAATGGAGATTTCGGTTTACAAGCACCAGATACTGAGCCATATAAAACAGTTAATCGCTATATTCAAAAAGAAAATAGTTTATTAGATACATTAGGTAAAGATAAGCCTATTTCAAGACCATGGATTCAAGACTTTACCGCTTCATATTTAGGGGCTGGTAATTATATTGATTATGATGCAAAAGCGATATCTGAAGAAGTTCAAGCTTTAAAAGATAACGGTGTGAATGAGTTCTTATTATGGAATGCAGGTAATGATTATACAGAAGGTGTTAATTATAATCCAAAAAAAGGCAATGCTAAAGAACAAGACCCTGAAGGTGTAGAACAAACTAAAAACAAAGATGATCAACATTCTGATAGTCAAGATAATGAACAAGCGGATAATAAAAATAAATAATATAGAGACAGTTTCTTGTATATTAATTTAGTATGGAAATGATTTATCTTGTAGAACTATTTAAACGAAATCATGATTAAACAAAAGGAGTGAGTCAGAATTCATTTTGAATTTGTTGACTCACTCCTTTTTTATTTATTAAAAATGTTTAGTAGATCAATAAGAATGACTATGATGTTTTCGTTTAAGTAATAATGAAGTTCCCATAACTAATAGAAGTGAGGCTAAAAGTTGAGTTGAGTGTTGTTGTGTATCGTCTCCAGTACTTGGGAGTGTTTTAACAGAAGATTGTGATGTTTGAGTATTTTTAAGTGACTTAGAGGATGGCACCTCAGAAGAAGCAACTGTTCCTACATAATAACGATTGAGTTCACGTGCACAATCAACAGAATTAACTTGTTTATCATTAGAAGAGGAAGGTGTTTTAGCAGCTTTAGCGATACCTGATTCTGCATGAATACGTGTATCTTGAAGTTGATTAAAGTCACTATATGTACCATTTTTGTACTCAACTTCGCCATTTTTATAAACTTTATACATTCCACTGCCTTCATTTAATCTATTATGACTTATAATTTCAAAGTATGCGCCTTTGTCAACAGTACGACCAAGTCGTTGTAGATTTGGATTACCTCCACTATTAGATAATGCATCTGTAGCAATTTGTTTAGCGTTTTCTTTAGTCACTAAGTCAGCAGTATGTGCTTCTACAGATTGAGTCGTTGTAAGTAGCATTGTACTTGTTAAAAGTGTAGATGCGATGAAAGATACTTTCTTCATAATGAAAACCCCATTTCATTCATGATCAATTACAACTAGAGTGTAGCATTTGAATAGATCAGAAACAGGGTTTTAAAAAAAATCATAATAAATCTTTAACTTAACTTAAAGAATAAATGTTTTGTAAACATTAAATCAATATTTATCACATAATTTATATAAGGTATTAATATTTCTTTTTAGAAAAATATGAAATGGAACAAGCCATTAAAATCATAAAAATAATATGAGCAATCATCCATAAACCGTATTCTGTCCAGTTAAAGTGAAAGAATGAACGCTTTGCCATAGCGATGAGTGACGGATAAAGAGAGGCAAAAACAATCATTAATAAGACATAACTTAGTTTATATAATGGTTTAAAGACATGATAAATAAGTAAGAAAATAAAATATATTAACCATCCTATAAAAATATGAATGGCTAGTTCTAATAATAATGGCGTTTTGCTTGGGTCAATTAAGAAATCAATATTAATTAACAATAAAGTAAGATGAGTCGATTGAACTAAGACATCCATTATAGCCATTGTAATTAATAAGATGATACTTATAACTAAAGCACTAAGACAATGATAAAAATAATAGATCATAATTTCCCTCCTTCTTATATACATAGTATAAGAATATTCCCTGAAATATTTGGTTTAACACTTTTTGAATTTTTAGAATATTAAAAAAACATATTGACCAACGTTTAAATCAATGATAAGTTATTAATAATTCAATAATCTATTAACTCTTATCAAGAGTGGTGGAGGGATGTGCCCTACGAAACCCAGCAACCGTCATGGTATGACATGGTGCTAATTCACATAAAGTTAATCATACTTTAGAAGATGAGAGAAAGTGTATCGATGCTTTCTCTTAATAGTAGAAAGTATTTTTTTATGTCTTTACATATCTAGTAAGAGTAAATGAGAGTTGAAAATTTATAAAAAGGTGTCAATACATATGAAAAAATTAATAGGTATGATCAGTATTGTATTAGTAATTATTACGCTAACGGCTTGTGGAAATCAGAAAGAAGATAATAAAAAAATTACCGTAGCAGCGTCGCCAGCACCTCATGGTGATGTGTTGAAAAAAGCTAAAGAAGAAATGAAGAAAAAAGGATATGATTTAGAAGTCAAAGAAGTTAATGATTATAAGGTGCCTAATAAATTATTAGATAAAGGCGATGTTGATGCGAACTTCTTCCAACACGTTCCATACTTGAATGCTGAAAAGAAAAGTCATGGTTATAAAATTGAAGAATTAGGTAAAGTGTTTACAACGCCTATGGGTGTATATAGTAAAAAATATAAAAATTTAAAAGACATTCCAGATGGATCGACGATTTACGTTTCTAATAATCCTGCAGAAGAAGGACGTTTTCTATCTTTCTTTGTTAATGAAGGATTAATTAAATTAAAAAAAGGCGTTAAAATTGAAAATGCAAAATTTGAAGATATTGCTGAAAATAAAAAACACTTGAAATTTAACCATCAACAAGGGGCAGAGTTTTTACCAAAAACATATGAGAATGGTGAAGGAGCTGCAGTAATTATAAATTCAAACTATGCGCTTGATAATGGTTTAAAACCGTCTAAAGATGCTATTGTTATGGAAGGTAAATCATCACCATTTGCGAATACGATTGCCGTGCAAGAAGGTCATAAAAATGATGAAAAATTCCAAACATTATTAAAAGTTATGCAATCTAAAGAAATCAAAGCGTATATTAAAAAAGAATATGGCGATGATGTTATTCCATACGAAAACAAATAAGTCATAAAAGGTCTCTATTAGAGGCCTTTTATGATTTATATTTATCATTGTTTAAAAGATAGAAACAATATATTTTAATTTTTCTGAAAATATTTACAAATCTGACAATTATTAGTAAGATATTGATTATTATCACAAGAATTGAAGTCAATAAAGAAAGTTAGATATAAGTTGTTGATACTTTGGGAGAGGATGAGTCAATTTGAGTAAAGCAGAGGATATGATAAAAGAAGAGAGCAAGTATTTTGCTACTTCAGGACGTATAAAATATTATCCATTAGTGATTGATCATGGATATGGAGCAACTTTAGTAGATATAGATGGAAAAGAATACATCGATTTGTTAGCTAGTGCAAGCTCACAAAATGTGGGTCATGCACCACAACAGGTAGCAGAGGCGATTAAAAAGCAAGTAGATAAATTTATTCATTATACCCCCGCATATATGTATCACGAGCCTTTAGTGAAACTGTCTAAAAAGTTATGCGATATTGCGCCAGGTGATTATGAAAAACGTGTCACATTTGGTTTGAGTGGTTCGGATGCGAATGATGGTATTATCAAATTTGCACGTGCTTATACGGGACGACCCTATATTATCAGCTTTACAAATGCTTATCATGGCTCTACATTTGGAGCGTTATCAATGTCGGCTATCAGTTTAAATATGCGTAAACATTATGGCCCTTTATTAAATGGTTTTTATCATATTCCATTTCCAGATAAATACAGAGGGATGTTTGAACAATCTAAATCAAACACTGTTGAAGAATATTTAGCGCCATTGAAAGAGATGTTTGCTAAATATGTTCCAGCTGAGGAAGTAGCTTGTATTGTGTTAGAAACGATTCAAGGAGATGGTGGACTATTAGAACCAGTAGAAGGCTATTTTGAAGCACTTGAAGCGTTATGTCGAGAATACGGTATTTTAATTGCTGTTGATGATATCCAACAAGGATTAGGTCGTACAGGTTCTTGGAGCTCTGTGGACCACTTTAACTTTACACCAGACCTCATTACATTTGGTAAATCATTAGCAGGTGGATTACCAATGTCAGCGATTGTGGGTCGAAAAGAAATTATTGAAAGTCTTGAAGCACCAGCACATCTATTTACGACAGGGGCAAATCCAGTAAGTTGTGAAGCGGCTCTTGCTACGATTGAAATGATAGAAAACGACGACTTACTAACAGCTAGTTCTGAAAAAGGAAACTACGTGCGTCAACGTATGAATCAATGGGTAGATCAATACGATTACGTAGGAGATGTGCGCGGTATTGGGTTATCTATTGGAATTGATATTGTTAAAGACAAACAGTCAAAAGAAAGAGCTGCTGAAGAAGCATTGAAAATTTGTAATTACTGTTTTGAACATGGTGTAGTGATTATTGCAGTTGCTGGGAACGTCTTACGTTTTCAACCGCCACTCGTTATTACTTATGAACAGTTAGATAAAGCGTTAGATATTATTGAAGAAGCGCTTCAAGCACTACAAGATGGTAATTTAAATCAATATAGTATAGAAGGACAAGGTTGGTAAAATATATTAAAAGAGCAAGAAAAGACATTAAGTGAATGTCTTTTCTTGCTCTTTTTCAGTATACTCCCCTTAAAAAACAATTGAATGTTTCTTAAGGGGATATGAGAAATATAAGTTAGTTCATTATCTTAATCTTTTGGTACGACATAATCATCTTCATCATTCTTTTTAGAATGTTTAATACCATAGAGTACATAAATAACAATACCAACTAAGAACCAGATTAATGTATAAAGTTTAGCTTCAAAACTTAATCCCCAGAATACAAGCAAGACTAATAAAAAGGTAATGACAGGTAATACAGGGAAGAATGGCACTTTAAATGCTGGAACTGGTAAATCTTTGCCTTCACGTTTTCTTAAACTATACATTGCAATAGATACAAACATAAATGCAATTAATGTACCTGCTGAAATTAATTGAGCTAAGAAAGCAAATGGGAACATTGAACCAATTAAAACACCGATAACAGTGAGAATAACAAGCGCTCTATTAGGTAAATGTTTATCATTTAATTTGGCTAACCAAGAAGGTAATAATCCGTCACGACCAAATGAATAAAGTAAACGTGAACCAGCTAACATCATACCGATTAATGCTGTAAACATACCGATGACTGAAATAGCTTGAACTACTGCTGCTACTACACCATGTCCACTTTGACGAAGTGCCCAACCTACAGGTTCAGCATTCCCAGCATATTTTGAATAATGGAACATACCAACTAATACTAAAGCTACAGCTACGAATAAAACAATCGCAATGATTAATGAACCTAAAATACCACGAGGCATCGTTTTTTGCGGATTAATAGCTTCAGCTGAGTTGGCAGCAATTGAATCAAATCCTATGTATGCCAAGAAAATCATTGATACACCCGCATAAATACCTTGCCATCCACCAAAATCACCAGTTTCAGTGACTTTATGCTCAGGAATAAATGGAACATAGTTACTTGCTTGAATTGCTGTTAATCCAACAATAACGAATAAAACAATCGCTAGAACTTTTAAAATAACAAGAATATTTTCGATACGAGCAGCTTCACTCATACCACGAGATAATAATAATGCAGTTAAAATAATAACAATTGCTGCAACTAAGTCTATAATTCCTCCATTTGCACCAAAAGGGTTAGATAAAGACTTAGGTAACGCAATACCTAAAGGAGACACAAGTCCTCTTAAATTGGCTGAAAAACCAGAAGCTACAAAGGCAACGGCAATAAAGTATTCGGCAAGTAATGCCCAACCAGCTACCCATCCAAAGAATTCACCAAATAAAACGTTAATCCAAGAATATGCAGAACCAGCAAAAGGCATGGATGCAGCCATTTCAGCATATGAAAATGCAACTAAACCAGCAACAATTGCAGCTAATAAGAAAGATAAAGCTACGGCTGGACCAGCATGCTCTGCTGCTACTACACCAGGTAGTGTGAAAATCGATGTTGATACAATAGTACCTACACCTAATGCAAGAAAATCTTTAACACGTAACGTACGTTTTAAATGTCCATCTTTACTTTGATAGATAGTGGGATCTTCTTTTCTAGTAAAATTTTTGAAAAAACTGGCCATAATTATGAACCTCCACTAATAAGTTTAAAATTTAATGAATTAGCTTGTTAGCTATATAACATTTATTATCATAGCATAAAAGAACGGTATTTTGTCTAAAATTTCTGAAAATTTCAAGTTTTCTTACTTTTAATCAAACAAGAATACATAACTAGAAAATTTAAATGATAGATTTGATTATATCAGATAAATCTAAAATAAAAACAACAAAAAAGAGTATATTTACTCCAAAAATATAAAAAGTAGTAATTATATCAATATTGGCACTATAATGATAGAAGACAAGTCAAGTCATTAGACCTTTTTAATTGTGTCATTTTACAATGGTTAAAGTATATTGACCTATTCCAATATGGAATGGTTACTATCGAAAATATGTATTTTATTAATGTTTCGATGCGTACTATAATAAGAAACGTAATAAAGTTACAACGTATTCAAATGTTCTAATAAGTATGTCTTACTATCATTCCCTTAAACATGACATATATAATAGAAAACTCCCATCTCATATTTGAATATGTCTAATTAACTGAGGTTACACTTCAACTTTAAAAATTGAAGTTATTTAAATATAAAGAAGCCGCAATTAACATGTGACTAAGTCTTTCCCTCTTTTTCCCTAAAAAAATAGACATGTGTGTGGCTTCTTTTTAATTGGGTATAAAAAAATAGAAAAGTAATTTTGAAATAAAAAATTTAAATTACAAATGTAAACTTGAAAGGATATGAATATAAAATGGCTAAAGAAAACTATTCTGCTGCAGATATGGTCATTGATACTTTAAAAAATAATAATGTGGATTATGTATTTGGTATTCCAGGTGCAAAAATCGACTATTTATTCGATGCATTAGAAGATGATGGTCCAGAACTTATCGTTACACGTCATGAACAAAATGCTGCAATGATGGCACAAGGCATTGGACGTTTAACAGGTAAACCTGGTGTTGCATTAGTAACAAGTGGTCCAGGGGTAAGTAACTTAACAACTGGATTATTAACAGCTACTTCAGAAGGTGACCCTGTATTAGCAATCGGTGGTCAAGTTAAACGAAATGATTTATTACGTCTTACTCACCAAGCTGTAGATAATGCTGCGTTACTAAAATCATCAACTAAATATAGTGCAGAGGTTCAAGATCCTGAATCATTATCTGAAGTTATGACAAATGCAATCCGCACTGCAACTTCTGGTAAAAATGGTGCAAGTTTCATTAGTATTCCACAAGACGTTATTTCATCTCAAGTGCAAAGTAAAGCAATCGACTTACCAGAAAAACCTCATTTAGGCGTACCAACAGATGAAGAAGTGAATGAAGTGCTTCAAGCAATTAAAGATGCTAAATTCCCTGTATTACTTGCAGGTATGAGAAGTTCTAGTGAAAAAGAAACAGAAGCAATTCGTAAATTTGTTGAAAAAACAAGCTTACCTGTTGTAGAAACTTTCCAAGGTGCTGGTGTAATTAGTCGTGAATTAGAAGACCATTTCTTTGGTCGTGTTGGTTTATTCCGTAACCAAGTGGGTGACGAATTACTAAGAAAAGCTGATTTAGTAGTTGCAATCGGTTATGATCCAATTGAATACGAAGCAAGTAACTGGAATAAAGAATTAGATACTGAAATTATCTCAATTGACGAAGTACATGCTGAAATTACAAATTACTTACGTCCTAAAAAAGAATTAGTAGGTAATATTGCAGGTACAATTCAAATGATGTCAGAAAAAGTGTCTGAACCAATTATTGATCAAAAACATTTAGATGACTTAGAAGAATTAAGAGCAAATATTATCGAAGCTACTGGTATTAAATATGAACATGAAGATGGTATTTTACATCCAGTAGAAATTATTAATACAATGCAAAAAACGTTAACTGATGATACAACTGTTACAGTAGACGTAGGTAGTCATTATATTTGGATGGCTCGTAAATTTAGAAGTTACAATCCAAGACACTTATTATTCAGTAACGGTATGCAAACTTTAGGTGTTGCGTTACCATGGGCTATAGCAGCTGCATTAGTACGTCCAAACACACAAGTTGTGTCAGTTGCTGGTGATGGTGGTTTCTTATTCTCAGGTCAAGATTTAGAAACTGCTGTACGTAAAAAATTAAATATCATTCAATTAATTTGGAATGATGGTAAATACAACATGGTTGAATTCCAAGAAGAAATGAAATATAAACGTGCAGCTGGCGTAGCATTTGGTCCAGTAGATTATGTTAAATATGCAGAGTCATTTGGTGCGAAAGGTATCCGAGTAACAAGCCCAGAAGAACTTGAAGCTGCAATTAAAGAAGGTTACGAAACAGAAGGACCTGTTTTAATTGATATTCCAGTAAATTATAAAGATAATATTAAATTATCAACAAATATGTTACCAGATTCTTTAAATTAATTTTCTAAAAATAGGAGTGAATATTAATATGGGTCATGTATTATATCAACATGGTACATTAGGTACATTGATGGCAGGTTTATTAGAAGGAACTGCCACAATCGATGAATTATTAAAACATGGTGATTCAGGACTAGCAACACTTACAGGTTCAGACGGTGAAGTTATCTTCATTAATGGAGAAGCTTACCATGCAAATGAAAAAAAAGAATTCGTTAAACTTAAAGGTGATGAATTAACACCTTTTGCAACAATTACTAAATTTGAAGCAGATGAATCTTATGAAACTTCTAATAAAGATTCTGAAACAGTATTAAATGAAGTAAAAGAACATATGTTAAGTGATAATTTATTCTCAGCAGTAAAAATCACTGGTAAATTTAAAAAAATGCATGTTCGTATGATGCCAAAACAAGAACCACCATATACAAGATTAATTGATTCAGCACGTAGACAACCTGAAGAAACTCAGGAAGATGTTAACGGTACAGTGATTGGCTTCTTTACACCTGAATTATTCCATGGTATTGGTTCTGGTGGTTTCCATATTCATTTCGCCAACGATGATCGTAATTTCGGCGGACACATTTTAGATTTTGAAGTAGATGATGTAAAAGTTGAAATTCAAAACTTTGAAACATTTGAACAACACTTCCCAATCGATAATAAAACATTCACTAATACTGAAATTGATTATGCAGATATCGATGCAGAAATTAGAGAAGCTGAATAATATATCATCATTAGAGTTCGAATCTTTTAAGATTCGAACTTTTTTATTTCATTAAAATAATATTTTAAGCAATTCAATTTAATGGTATAATGATTTCGAATTTTATGTTTATGGAGGTATATAGGATGCAATGTCCAAATTGTGGTCAGTCATATCAACAAGGAGATTTATTTTGTGGAGAATGTGGAACGAAATTAGATCAGATTACACCATCTACAACAACACCAGAATCATTAAACTTGGATAGTCATATAAACAAAAGTGTAAATCACTCTACTTCAAGTTCTGTTACTTCGCCAAATGCTATATCAAAAGAACAGCCTACAGTGAATCAATACAACAATATTGAGTCATCTCAAACGCAAGATGCACCTGATTATACATCTTATCAACAACGTTATGGTAATCCTAGTGCTTCAAGTCAAAAAGTTAAATCTGTTGTCGAAGAAAGTAAAAAATTCTTTAAACAAGTGTTTAAACGGCATGATACAATCATTGAGAGTCATCATTCATTTAGTTACTCATTATTAGCTTCATTAGTGATAGTGGGCTTATTAATTTTAGGATTTTTTATTCATTTTATGATTGAAGATAGTTTTGGTTATATCGTTTCAGGAGTATTTACTATTGTTCTAAGAGTAATACTAGGCATCGCTATTGCTATAGCTATTCTTTTCTTTATTACTTATGGAGTGATACGTTTAACTGTACTTCAACCTTTTCAAATTAAAAAAGTTTTGTCAGACTTTATTTTAACGAATACATTATCAGTGCTTATACTTTTGTTAGGATTTATTTCACTATTTTTAAAACTTTATATTTTAAGTGGGGTATTAGGAGTATTTTCGATTATCTTATTATTCACATCATGTATATATTTAATTGCTAAATATAGTGTAAATAGAAAATTACGTATCCCTAGTTTTTACGGTGTTATCATATTTTTCGTTATTATTGGATTTGCATTACATTTATTTGGATCATCGTTAATTAGTCAATTCGATGATTTCGGAGTACTACGTAGATTATTTGGAAGAGGTTTTAGTGGCTTATTGTAAGCATTATGGAAGTAAATTTGTTCCAATTTAAAATGTATGTACTCAATGTGATACGCGTGTCATTAATGAAT
The DNA here is from genome assembly GCF_001836075.1 of Staphylococcus sp. HMSC035D11. NCBI lineage: Bacteria > Bacillati > Bacillota > Bacilli > Caryophanales > Staphylococcaceae > Staphylococcus > Staphylococcus sp. HMSC035D11. The sequence continues at coordinate 15,109 of NZ_KV827237.1, read as the reverse complement.
TTAAGTAATCACCATCTTTAAGAAATAATATAAAAAATACATAGGGCAATAAAAATTTTCAAAGAAATAGAAGATGAGGCTATTAAAAAAGTTCAAGATATAGTAAGTCGATAATATCTGATATATTTTTATTGTATAAGTCTCAAACTAAAAATAATATATAATATTTTATAAGGAGAATTGAGAAATGTTAAATGCTGAACCTATGATTAAGAAGATGAAAAATCAAAAAATCAATTATGATAGGGTGTTGAAAAAACTGATTAATCAATGGGAGCGTGAAGGCGTTCGCCCTAAAATTTTATTACATAGTTGTTGTGCACCTTGTAGCACATATACATTAGAATATCTATCTCAGTATGCAGATATTGCTATTTATTTTGCTAATCCTAACATTCATCCTAAAAATGAATACTTAAGACGTGCCAAAGTCCAAGCACAATTTGTAAAAGATTTTAATGAGAAGACTGGATATTCGATAAAATATATTGAAGCTGATTATCAGCCATATGAATTCATGAAGATGGCGAAATCGCGTGGTCTTACTGAAGAACCTGAAGGTGGAAAACGTTGTACAGCGTGTTTTGAGATGCGTTTAGAGCTTGTCGCAGAAGCAGCAGTGAAGTATGGATATGATTATTTCGGTAGTGCATTAACATTATCTCCTAAAAAGAATGCTCAATTAATTAACGAACTCGGTATGGAAGTTCAACGATTATACAATACATATTATTTACCTAGTGATTTTAAGAAAAATAAAGGTTACGAACGGTCTATAGAAATGTGTAATGATTATAATATATTTAGACAATGTTATTGCGGATGTGTATTTGCAGCGATGGAACAAGGTATTGATTTTAAAAAAATTAATCGAGAAGCTAAAGCATTTTTAGAACAATTTTAAAAGGAGTAAGAGAGAATGAGTTAACCATTCTTTCTTACTCCTTCGCTTTTAGTTATAACGTACGATGGATAAAACGCACAATAGCTAAAATAGCAATAACAAGGGCAGATAGTAGTCCAGCAATTTTTATACCTTTCTTCTCTTTTTCAGGTTCAGGATCTTTATTTTCCATCATTTCTAATAGTTCACGTTCAATTTCAAGATCCAAAGCTGTTTTCTTTTCACCATTGTAACCGATACTATTATCGTATTCTTGAGAAGATTTGGCATCTTCAATGTTATGCTTATCTTTAGTTTGTGACTTTGTTTGTTTATCTTCTATAGTCATCAACATACCCTCCGATAGTACGTGCTACGTGTAATATTAGTATAGTACACTTTATCGTTTAGTGAAATATTTTAACGTCTAGCATCTAGTCCAATAATCTCACTAATATGACTATAATGGTTTGCTTTTAAATATTTAGCAATATCTCGATTAATCTTTTTAGTTAAACCAGGGCCTTCTATCACGAGGGATGAGTAGATTTGTACAAGTGACGCACCATTTCGCATCATTTGAATAGTATCTTGTGCACTAAAAATACCACCTGTACCAATGATTAAAAATTCGCCATTCGTTTGTTGATAAGCCCATTTTACAAGTTCTAAATTACGTTTAAATAAAGGTCGACCACTTAATCCTCCGTCTTCTACTTTATTTGGAGAAGATAATCCATCACGTTGACGTGTGGTATTGGCTAAAATCATACCATCAAAGGTTTCTGTAATTTGAGGTAAAATAGTTTTAAAACCTTCAAGTTCTAAATCTGAAGTTAGCTTTAAAAAGATTGGGACATTCACTTCGTGTTGTGCTTTATAATCTATTAAAGCATGACATAACATTGAAAATTCATCTTTATCATGGAAACTTTGTAAGTTTTCAGTATTAGGTGAGCTAATATTCACAGTGAAAAATGATACATCTGCTTTAAACGCATCGATGACTTTAATATAATCTTGATAACGCTCTTCGTAAGGTGTCGTTTTATTAACGCCCACATTTAAACCTACAGGAATAGTGTAAGCATGACGTCTTAAATTCCATAAAGCTTTATTCATCCCCATATTATTAAAGCCCATACGATTGATTAAGGCATCATCTTCAAGTAAGCGATACATACGCGGTTTAGGATTGCCATCTTGTGGTTTAGGTGTAATGCCACCAAGTTCAAGAGCACCGAAACCAGCATTTTCAAGTGCTTTAGGCACTTCACATGATTTATCAAAACCAGCAGCTAAACCAACTGGATTTTTAAATGTTATCCCTTTAATGTTTTGTGAAAGAGAGGGGTGTTCATATGTAAATAATTTATTTACAAAAGGTAGTAAAAAAGCGTTTTTCTGAGTGAATTTTAAGGCATCTACTGTTAATCCATGTGCCTTTTCAGGTTCGATTTTGAATAAAAGAGGTTTAATTAATTTGTACATAATAATGCTCCATTTCATTGTATTTGAGGCTTACGATCCTCATTTAATATCATTGAAAAAACATTCCTTTAATAGACTAGCACGTTCGATTAAAAATGAATAGTCAAATTTGAAAGTGTTTGAAAAATTGCCTAACTTTAAATCATTTTGGAATGACAAAGGTTAAAGCACATCCATTTAGGTAATAGAATAGTAGATAAAGAATTGGACTAAGGAGGATAATTAATGAAATCAGATTGGAAAAATCAATTACCTTTAGAGGGTATTCAAGATATTTCACCAGTAAGCGGTGGAGATGTAAATGAAGCATTTAAAATTACAACAAACGATGATATATATTTTTTATTAGTTCAAAGAAATCGTAAACCCTCTTTCTACGCTGCCGAAATGGCTGGACTAGAAGCATTTGAAAAAGCAGATATTACAGCACCAAGAGTGATTGAAAATGGCGAAATTAATGGCGATGCGTATCTATTACTCAGTTATTTAGAAGAAGGCGGTAAAGGAAGTCAAAAAGAATTAGGACAACTTGTAGCCAAAATGCATAGTCATCAACAGTCAGAAGGTAAGTTTGGATTCGAGTTACCTTATGAAGGGGCTGATGTCTCATTTGATAATACATGGTCAGAGTCTTGGAGTGAAATTTTTGTAGAACGCCGTATGGATCATTTAAGGGATGAACTATTACGTAAAAATTTATGGAATGAAGAAGATAATAAAGTATACGAACAAGTACGTTCTGTTATGATTAATGAATTAGAAAATCATAATAGCAAACCGTCTCTTTTACACGGTGATTTATGGGGCGGTAATTATATGTTTTTAAAAGATGGGCGTCCCGCTTTATTTGATCCAGCGCCGTTATATGGAGATAGAGAATTTGATCTAGGTATCACTACTGTCTTCGGTGGATTTACACAAGAGTTTTATAATGAATATGAAAAGCATTATCCTTTAGGAAAAGGAGCAGAAAAACGCTTAGAGTTCTATAGATTATATTTATTCATGGTGCATTTAGTTAAATTTGGTGGTATGTATGCAAGTAGTGTGAATCGTTCAATGGATCACATATTGGCCTAATAAAATACTTCGGGTTAAGTCGTCTTAATCCGAAGTTGTTTCTTTCGTCTTTAATGAAGTGATTATATCATTAGGTGTTAAAACTAATAATGAAGTGGATGAATTAATGCATAAAGTGGAAGCATTAGGTGGTAAGGTGATTGATGAACCTAAGACTTCTCAAGGTTATTACGGTGCAACATTTGCTGATCCAGATGGACATAAATATAATTTCTTAGTTTGTTAGTTCAATTAATTTTATAAAATACGCCAATTAATATACGCCCCAAAGTTAGAATGAGATCTAATGGTGGGGCGCATTTTTAATGAAAAAGTTATCATGAAGACGTTTTTTTATCTTTATATAGATTCATATAAATAATAGAAATAATGATTAAAATCGCGCCGGTTATGAATTTAGGCGTTAATGGTAAAGGGAAAAACGGGAAAGAAAATATAAACACAAATATAGGATTGAGGGTTCTTATAATATTCGCTTCACGAAACGAAATGTATTTCAAACCTTCATAAAATAATAAAAGTCCTATTACGCCACTACACAAAGCAGAAAGTAAAATAGAGAACAAGCCTATGCTTATATGTATGGTATGTAAATGATTAGTCACAATTAATATGATACCTAGCAACAAAGTAGAAGTCGCCTGATTGTATAGTAAGATGGTTTTAGAATCAATGTCTTTGACGGTCTTTTTAGCTAACATATTCGTTAGCGCAAAAAAGAATGTATAAGATAGGGTGACAATCACACCTAATATACTGTTAAAATCACCTGAAAAATGAGTAATCAAGAATGAACCTATAACAGCAAAAATTATAGGAAGGATATCGTTTTTGCACAACGTTTCATTTAGAAAGAGCACTGAAAGAAACAACGCAAATATAATATAAAATCTTCCTAATAATCCAACACTAACTGGATCTAACAAACTTAAACTTACATATTGGAGTAAAATACCTATTGTATTAGTAATACCTAAGAGCCATATAAATTTGTTATGATAGATTTTTATTTTACTTTTATCGAGTAATACAGTTATTAATAATATTAAAGTTGAAAACAAAGCATTAAAAAAACTTGCTTGAATAGGTGATAAATCAGTGAGTGAAAGTTTGTTTAATATTGGGGTTAAAGACATGATTGCTACGGAAATAATATTAAATAAATACCCTTTTTTAACCTTATTCATGGTATACCCCTAAATATTTAAAAATTTCTTCATATAACCCATCTTGAAATGATAATAAATTTTTGTCTAATGGTTCTTTCGTAAGTATTCTTTCAGTAGTTTCTGAATATTTCGGTATATCTTTAAAATAGCTTACTTCAGCTTTTGTAATTGTAGTGGTATGGCCATTTGGTAGTATATAGTAACCTAAATAGTCTATATCACTTTCATTGATGACAGCGCCAGACTCTTCATAAGCCTCTCTGATAGCTGTCTCATTCATCGTTTCATTATGGTTTACCTTACCTCCTGTTAATTCCCATGCTCTTTTTTTATTTTTAACAAAAACAAGATGTCCTTGATAGGTTAAAACAATTAAAACAGAATCATATTTTGTAACTGTCTCATTAAATTGAAGTTTGATATGATTTATAATCATTTTTATCTACCTCCTTTATGAGGTAGATATAACTGTAGAATCCAAAATTTTTATTAAAAACATTTAATATTTGATCAATTGATGAAATCAGTTTAAAACTGATTGAGTCGTTCTTAAAAGTCTTTCGTGAGACTACTTTAAAACCATATTTATTAGCTATCTTTTCTAAATCATTTACGCTATATTCCGTTTGATAACCAAATTTCCAAACTTTTAATAAAATTTTTATTTTCTTATCTAAAATACCAAACGAATATTTATTTGGTGTCATTAATATAAGGTGTCCATTAGTTTTCAATACTCTATACATTTCCTTCATGACTTTATCAGGGTTTAGAAAATGTTCTATAACACCTAATGAACTAACTGTATCAAATGTATTTTGAGGGTAAGGTAAATTTTGAACATCTCCAATAACATACTTAAATTTGATTCCAGTTTTAATCATATACTCAGTTGCAATACTTTTTGCATTTTCAGAAATATCAATACCATGTCTTTCAATTTTATATTTCTCAATAAGTTTGAATAGGATGGCCCCATCCCTGCATCCAGCTTCTAATACTTTATCGCCAGGACTAAAATAATATTCATTATAAATAAATGTTTTTAATTTATCTTTTGCTCTTTCAATTCTTGATGGTGGGAAATTATATGATACTTTATTCATAGATGCACCTTCTTAGTTGTTTTATATATTATTATATATTTATTTTATATAATATCATAATTATTATCGTGATAAGTTATGATGTTTGATTCTATACCTGAATATATCTTATAAATAAATATTTGTGGCTTGAACTATTCTACGATAGACTATGAAATATATTTGTTGAGTGGCATATAGAATCAGTCGCATAAACGAACATAAGTGAGCAATCACTTCATTAAGTAGTTTTAATTATTAAAATCAAAGAACTACTTTATATTTTCTCTAGGAAAGGGTTTCAACAAAATGAGCTGTGATTCAATTAAGAACTTTACTCAAAATATGGACATAAAAAATCTGCCCTCAAAGTCAGAACTTTGAAGGCAGTCTAAGTCTTGATAATAAAATTTTAATTTTTTTGAATGTTGCCGTATTCTTCTCTTAAGTCATACACTTTATCAGGTGTAACGTCTTGACCAAGTGGATCGACAACTTTCATAGTTGAGAATGTATGAAGGACTTGGCCTCTAATCATTCCTAAATATTCTTGTCTTAATTGATGTTGTTCTTGTTTTTCTTCAACACTCAAACTTTCAACTTTTTCTTTATTTGCTAATTGATTAATTCTATCTAGTAATTCTCTCATTATTTATTCCTCCTAATTTGTATGAGCTGGGAAGTGGGGTACAATATACGTTCCAACTTCTTCTATAAGTGCTTCGATATCACGATCATCATTTGTAAATCTTAAGATAATATGATTTGTATTAATGGATTCATAAGCTTTTAATATTTGTAGTAAATTTTTACGTCCAGTACGGAAACCACCTTTAATCGGTTTTACGGTTTCATTTGGATTTTGGGATAAATCAATCATTAGAATATTCATAAACGGTTTGAATCGGTCGGTACCACTGTGCCAAGCTTCAACTAATTTCTTTTGATCTTGAAAAGGTTGTGCGTAAAATAGCCAACCATCCATATGCTGTTGTAACCAGGACATGGATTGTCTTGAGTAGCCTGTACCAAACATCGGAATCGTATGATGTTTAGGCAATACTTGTAACCCAGAATCCTCATATAATTCAAAAATTGAATTTGAAATGTTGGGAGAATGTGATTGCCAAAGTGCTCTTAATGATTGAATGGTTGTTTGATAACGTTCTGTTAATGCACTTTCATCTACTTTAAATGCAGGGAATTCGAAAGAACGATCACCGGTAGCCATACCGAGTAATAAACGTTGATTGGAAATAAGATCAAGTGAGGCTGATGATTTAGCTAAATGGATAGGATGACGTAGTGTTGCCACAATACTGCTGGTCCCAAGTGCAATTTTTGAGGTAAACGCACTTAAATACGTTAGGAAAACAAATGGGTCGTAATTTTCAGTTACAGATCCTAAATGAGGACTATAAAGTGGATTATCTCTTACGAATAAACTTGTAAATCCTAATCGTTCAGCTTGTTGTGCAAACTTCACTTGTTCGTTAAAATCAATATGCTCTTTATTTTTACTATCAAATGGTATGGATAGACCTAATGTTAATTTATGATTTTTAAAGGTACGTTTAAAACCCTCATGATTTTCTATCTTGGACATATCATCCCTCCTAACTAAACTTTACATAAACAACACTTATTATCTAAACAACAAGTGTTGTTTATAATATAACCTAAATAATCATTTTATGCAAGTCGCATGCTTTTCTATAAAACAACACTTACAATCATTAAGACTGTAAGTGTTGTTTATAGAATTATAGATTTGTAATATGGTGAAGTAAAAATGGTAAGTTTTGATCAATAAATTGCTCAGCACTTAGTTCGCTTGTATCTAACCAATGTCTTGCCAGTCCGCATAAACCAGCAGCTAAAAAGCTTGCGCTATTTTCAATAATACTAGAATCGTGCTCGGAATATTTATGTTGTAACATAAGGGTAAACATAGCTTCCAACTCGTTGTTAATGCATTTATGAGCATGGTTACAAAATGTCTCACGATTGAGTTTGCAAGCATTTTGTACATTTTCCAAATAATATGCTATCGAGACAAATAATTTAGAGATAATCTGACCATTGAGCGTTTCTGAAATAGACAACGTTTCTTTAATATCTTTAAGAACAGTCATTGATAATGAATAATCTAATATTTCATATTTATCATTAAAGTGTGCGTAAAATGTAGCCCGATTAACAGTAGCACGGTCAGTAATATTTTTTACTGTAATTTGGGTCATTTCTTTTTCTTGTGACACATTTAGAAATGCTTCTACGAGTAATTGTTTTGTACGTATGACTCTTGGATCCATTTTATTGCTTGGCACAAAGACACCCCTTTCATTTTAAAATGTGTTTACTTTAAATTATTAAACGAACAAAGAAGGTTGTCAAAGAGTATGATTACTCTTTCTATTTTAAACTATTATAATAGAAGAAATTTGTTTTTTCTTTTTAAATTACATATATATTGTTGGTCAAAATTCTTAAAATATCCATAAAACTAGAAAAATTTAAGAAAATGATAAAATAAATATTCTGAAAATTTAGAAAATGTGTTATAGTATTTTTTATCATTACTTAATACAACAACAAAATATTATAGGAGGTATAAGAATGACAACAGAACTTAGAAAAATAAGCGTTGGAGATTTTATTTTTAGAGTACTTTCCGGAGTGGCTATTGGGATTGTGGTAGGTTTAGTACCGAATGCCATTTTAGGTGAAATCTTTAAAGCTCTTATGCATCACCATCCTATTTTTGCAACATTACTACATGTTGTTCAAGCATTACAATTTACTGTACCAGCATTAGTAGGTGCGTTAATTGCGATTAAATTTAATATGACTCCTCTTGCGATTGCAGTCGTATCAAGTGCAGCTTATGTAGGAAGTGGTGCTGCTCAATTTAAGAATGGGGCTTGGATTATTGCAGGTATTGGTGATCTAATCAATACGATGATTACTGCTGCAATTGCAGTTTTATTTATTCTACTTATTGAAAAACGTGTAGGAAGTATGGCATTAATTGTTTATCCAACAATTGTTGGAGGTATCTCAGCTACAATTGGTGTGCTCATCCTACCATATGTACATACTATAAATATTGCGATTGGTAATATGATTAATAGTTTCACTGAATTACAACCCGTATTGATGTGTATGTTAATCTCAATGGTATTTAGTTTTATTATTATTTCCCCATTATCAACAGTAGCTATTGCTATTGCCATTGGTATTACAGGTTTGGCAGCTGGTTCAGCTTCAATTGGTATTTCAGCTACTGAAGCGGTTTTACTTATTGGCACAAGTCAAGTAAATCGTGTTGCAGTACCAATTTCTATTTTCTTTGGTGGCGTGAAAATGATGATGCCAAATATGGTGAAATATCCAATTATTATGCTACCTATTTTGATTACCGCAGCGGTTTCTGGTGTAGTTGGTAGTCTTATCGGTATTGCTGGAACAAAAGAGTCTGCTGGGTTTGGATTTATTGGTATGATTGGGCCGATTAGTGCATTTAAATTTTTACACGTCGATTCAGCTGTTATGAGTATCATACTAATTATTATTGGATTTTTTGTTGTACCTTTAGTAACAGCATTTATACTAGATGTTATTTTACGCAGAGTCTTAAAATTATTTACAAATGATATTTACAAATTTATGGGATAAACGCATTAGCCTGGGACATGATGAATTGTCTCAGGCATTTTTAAATTTAAACGATAAACGCCAATAATGTTACAATAAAATAGAAAAAAGATTAAAAGGATGAAGGGTTAATGGCGAAAAAAATTGAAGCTTTAGCATTAAAAACAGCAGAATTAACACGACGTACACATGAACTAGGCATTCCAGTGATGTTATTATTTGAAGGTGTACCTGCATCTGGGAAGACGCGCTTATCTAATGAGTTATTATTAAATTTAGATGCGAAGTATACACAATTTATTGCGACACAGTCACCTAAACAGGATGATTTAAGATATCAATTTTTACAAAAATATTGGAATACCTTACCTAAAAAAGGTGATATAAATATTTATTTTAGAAGTTGGTATTCTCATTATCTAGATTATAGAGAAAATAAAATTAAACACGCCAAATATAAAAACTATGATGTACTCAAACAACAAATTTCTTCTTTTGAAAATATGCTTAAACGAGATCACTATGAAATCATTAAGTTTTTCATAGAAATTAATGAAGAAAAACGTCAAGAACATATTCAACAAACCAAAGATAATCCATTGACGCGTTGGAAAGTTCAAGAATATAGTAATGTACTTTCAACAGATATTTATCTTAAAGACATGCGTCAATTTATAAAAAATGATAAAGCATGGGAAATCATTGATTATACCGAAAGAGAAAAAGCGATTGAAACAATGTATGAACATATTATCAAACGTCTTGAAACAGCGATTGAGAAGCATGAGCAAAAAGAAGAACAGCGAGACGGTAAATTTCATTCTAATTTTAAAACACACCTTTTTGATAGAAAGGTGGATAAAGTAAAAAAAGATGAATATAAACAGCTCATTGAGGAATTGCAAAATCGTATGAGAGAAATTCAATTCGCTTTATATGATAGAAAGATTCCACTTATTTTAGTATTTGAAGGTATGGATGCAGCTGGTAAAGGTGGAAATATTAAACGAATTAGAGAAAAATTAGATCCAACGGGTTATCGAGTGAATGGCATTAGTGCCCCTACAGATGTTGAATTAAAACATCATTATTTATGGAGATTTGCGAAAGAAATGCCAAGAATAGGGCACATCGAATTATTCGATAGAAGTTGGTATGGTCGTGTATTGGTAGAGCGTGTCGAAGGTTTTGCTACTGTCGATGAATGGCAACGTGCATATGATGAAATAAACGCATTTGAGAAAATGTGGACAGATGAAGGAGCGATTATTTTAAAGTTCTTCCTTACATTAGATAAAGAAGAACAATTAAAACGTTTTAAAGATCGTCAAGAAAATGTTAATAAACAATGGAAAATTACAGATGAAGACTGGCGAAATAGAGAAAAATGGGATTTATACGTGGAATCAAGTCACGATATGGTTGAGAAAACAAATACATCCTATGCACCATGGCTTGTGGTCCCTGCTGATCATAAAAAAACCTCTCGTATTGAGATACTAAAATATATTATTCGTAATTGTGAAAAGGTACTTTGGGGAGTAAAGGATTATTAAAAATAAATAAGGAAACTTAATACGTACAAGCTCTTGTTTTTTTATCAAAAGTAAAGAATTTAAATAGCCAATTACACTTTAAAAATATTACAGTAATGTAACAAAACATTAATTTGTAATATTACTAATGATGTTAAAGTATTGTAATTTTTGTAAGAAAGTATTGTAAAACGTTAATTTATAATAAAAATAAACTCCATATTGATAGATTTTATATATTACAAGAAGTATTTAATATATTTCAATATTACAAAATGATGGATTAATTGTAATTTTTTGTAAAAAAAGCGTAATACTATTCTATGAATTTTGTGTTATAGTAGCTATTGTCAAAAGTTAAACAACAAATCAAAACAGAAATTAATCTTAAACAAAGAACGAAACATAACGAAAATATATATTTCAATTTTGGAGGAATTATTTATTATGAAAAAGACAATAATCGCTTCGTCATTAGCAGTAACTTTAGGTTTAACAGGATATGCTTTAACAAACGATCACAGTGCACATGCATCAGAACAAACAACTAACTATTCTCATTTAGCTGACTTAGCTCAAAATAACCCATCTGAATTAAATGCTCACCCAGTACAAGCTGGTGCATATGACATTTCATTCGTAAAAGACGGTTTCAAATATAACTTTACTTCAAATGGTAACACTTGGTCTTGGAACTATACTTACACTGGTGGTGCTGACACAGCTCAATCAACTACTGACTACACTGAGTCTTATAATCAAGCTTCAACTCAATCAGTAAGTTCAAATAATCAAGCTAGCACTTCAAATGTAAAAGCTGTTTCAGCTCCAGTACAAAGAACGTCTAGCTACAATAACTACAGTGCTCGTACAACTTCATACTCAGCACCAAAAACAACTTCATACTCAACTGCTTCAACTGGTGGATCAGTTAAAGCTCAATTCTTAGCTAACGGTGGTACTGAAGCTGCTTGGAACGCTATCGTAATGCCAGAATCAAGCGGTAACCCAAATGCTTCTAATGGTCAATATCATGGTTTAGGCCAAACTAATCAATCATGGGGTACTGGTTCAGTAGCATCACAAACTCAAGGTATGGCTAACTATGCTAAATCACGTTACGGTTCATGGGATGCAGCAATTGCTTTCCGTAATGCTAACGGTTGGTGGTAAGATTTAAGTAGATAACTGGATAGGACATCGAGTTATTGAAATAAAGCCTGGGACATTATTAAATGTCTCAGGTATTTTTAATATATTGACAATTGATAACTGAATTGAAAATGTGCTTGTTTAAGCTTTTTCAACTTTAGTCTTTTTTGCTGAAGTGGGACGACGAATTCAAAGTGAATTCTATCCCACTTCTTTTTTATTAAATAATGTCATGTATATTCTAAACGATGAATGGATAAAAAAATTTAACTAAAGAAGATGTTTATTTATAAGATGACTATCGTAATGTGATGTATTGAACTAGTTCATTGGTTTTCTATACTGTCAGTTATTATTTTTGTGAGAGCGTCTGCCTATATTAAAATAAATGATATATTAAATACTTTATTAGTGAATTTACTGAGACACAAAATAATTATTATCTGTCCTGTAATTATATAGATTTATATTTTTCAGGCGTAAAGCAAGCATATATCCAGACGGAGACGTACCCATTGTATTAACAAGTGCTAAAATAACAGCAGAGGCTATGTTAGAAGATATAAAAAATATGAAATAGAATAAATAAATCTGAAAATTGACAATTATCAGTGTAATGTTAAAATAAGACTTAATACGTAAGAACTTATCGAGAGAAGTGAAGGGATTTGGCCCAATGAAACTTCAGCAACAGGCTTCATAAATATAAAGTACTGTGCTAACTCCAAGAGGATAATAAATAACCTCAAAGATAAGTGACATATATCTCATGAAGCTATATGCCACACAAAAGTGGTATATAGCTTTTTATTTAAGGAGGAATAACATGGTTATTTCAAAAAGATTAGCAGCCATTCCTGATAGCTATTTTGGAAAAACGATGGGACGTAAAGTAGAACATGGCCCTTTACCACTTATTAATATGGCAGTAGGCATTCCCGATGGTGAAACACCAGAAGGTATTATTGAGCATTTTTCTGAAGCGATTCGGATTCCTGAAAATCAAAAATATGGTGCCTTTCATGGTAAAGAATCATTTAAAGAGGCCATTGTTAATTTTTACCAACGTCAGTACAATGTGACATTAGATAAAGAAGATGAAGTATGTATTTCATATGGTACAAAAAATGGACTAGTAGCTTTACCTACATGTGTTGTTAATCCTGGAGAAAATGTGCTACTTCCGGATCCTGGATATACAGATTATTTAGCAGGAGTGATGCTCGCAGATGCCAATCCGGTTCCATTAAATTTAGATCCTCCAGATTATTTGCCAAATTGGGATAATGTAGATAAGAGAGTACTAGACAACACAACGCTTGTTTATTTAACATATCCCAATAATCCAACAGGATCAACGGCTACAAAAGAAGTATTTGATGAAGCAATTGAACGATTCAAAGGTACAAATACAAAAATTGTGCACGACTTTGCTTATAGTGCTTTTGGCTTTGATGCTAAAAATCCAAGCATACTTGCTTCAGAACACGGTAAAGATGTCGCTATTGAAATTTTCTCACTTTCAAAAGGATATAATATGTCAGGTTTCCGAGTGGGTTTTGCAGTAGGAAATAAAGATATGATTCAAGCATTAAAGAAATATCAAACGCATACAAATGCTGGAATGTTTGGTGCGTTACAAGATGCAGCGACGTATGCACTTAATCATTATGATGAATTTTTAGAAGAACAGAATGAAACATTTAAACGGCGTCGAGATAAGTTTGAAGCAAAATTAAGTGAAGCCCATCTACCATTTGTGCATTCTAAAGGCGGTATCTATTCATGGTTACGTACACCTCCAGGTTATGATAGTGAAACCTTTGAACAATATTTATTAAAAGAGAAATCTATTTTAGTTGCTCCAGGTATACCGTTTGGTGAAAATGGAAAACATTACGTGCGTATCTCACTTGCATTAGATGATAAATGGTTAGAAGAAGCAGCTAGTAGGTTAATTGACCTAGCTGATATGTATAAAGCAAAGCATAGTTAAAAAATTATGAAGGAAGAGGATCAATATATGACCAAAATTAAAATTATGAGTGTAAGAGATGAAGATATACCATATATTAACGAGTGGGCGAAACAAAACAATGTTGATGTTGATTTAACCAAAGAAATGTTAACAGAGACAACAGTTGATACTGTAAAAGGATTTGATGGTCTATCGTTATCTCAACAACATCCAATTTCAGAAGAGATTTTTGCGAAATTGAAACAATATGGAATTAAGCAAATTGCACAACGTAGTGCAGGATTTGATACGTATGACTTAGATTTAGCTACTAAGTACGACATCATTATCTCAAATGTACCCTCGTATTCTCCAAGTTCAATTGCTGAATTTGCTGTTACACAAGCCATCAATATTGTAAGGTATCAAAAACGTATTCAACATAAAGTGCATAATTATGACTTTCGTTGGGAACCTTCTATATTATCACAATCTATCCGAGATTTAACTGTGGCAGTAATTGGTACTGGACGCATAGGTTCGATTGTGGCAGAAATTTTTGGAAAAGGTTATAACAGCAAGGTTGTTGCTTATGATCCATTTCCAAATAACGCTTTAGCAAAATTCGTTGATTATAAAGATACATTAGAAGAAGCAATTAAAGAAGCTGATATTGTTACCGTGCATATTCCAGCTACGAAATATAATCATCATTTGTTTAATGACGTTGTTTTTTCAAATTTTAAAAAAGGTGCCGTATTTGTGAATGCGGCAAGGGGATCAATTGTAGATACACAAGCTTTACTTTCTGTTATAGATAGTGGTCGAATTAAAGGGGCTGCATTAGATACATATGAATATGAAAGAGGATTATTCCCAGGTGATTATCGTGGAAAAGAGATAGATGATGTACTGTTAAAGCAACTTATCAAAAGAGAAGATATTATTTTAACACCACATATTGCTTTCTATACAGAAGCAGCTGTCAAAAATCTCATAGTAGATGCACTTGATGCAACTATGGATGTTTTAACTAGTGGTACGACTAAACTAAGGGTAAATTAAAATAAAAAGAGGCTGGGACATAATTTCTAACAAAT
>NZ_KV827236.1:0-238 GCF_001836075.1 Staphylococcus sp. HMSC035D11 | reverse complement strand
CCCAGGCGGAGTGCTTAATGCGTTAGCTGCAGCACTAAGGGGCGGAAACCCCCTAACACTTAGCACTCATCGTTTACGGCGTGGACTACCAGGGTATCTAATCCTGTTTGATCCCCACGCTTTCGCACATCAGCGTCAGTTACAGACCAGAAAGTCGCCTTCGCCACTGGTGTTCCTCCATATCTCTGCGCATTTCACCGCTACACATGGAATTCCACTTTCCTCTTCTGCACTCAAG
>NZ_KV827235.1:0-402 GCF_001836075.1 Staphylococcus sp. HMSC035D11 | reverse complement strand
AAAATCAGAAGCAAGACAAGCAATTGATGATGCTGCAAGAGCTAAAAAAGAAGCGATTGATCAAACACCGGGTGCAACAACAGAAGAAAAAGAGGCAGCCAAAGCGAAGGTAGACCAAGCAGTAACGGAAGCCAAAGGCCATATCAATGAAGCAATAAATAATTCAGGTGTCGATGAAACAAAAACAAATGGTACAACTACAATCAATGCAATCCAACCAGAAGTAATCAAAAAATCAGAAGCAAGACAAGCAATCGATGATGCTGCAAGAGCCAAGAAAGAAGCAATTGATCAAACACCAGATGCGACAACAGAAGAAAAAGAAGCAGCTAAAGCGAAAGTAGACCAAGCAGTAACGGAAGCCAAAGCTCATATCAATGAAGCAATAAATAATTCAGGTGT
>NZ_KV827234.1:0-1093 GCF_001836075.1 Staphylococcus sp. HMSC035D11 | reverse complement strand
CCTGTAGTTGAAAATATATTCTCTCTTGAGTGGATCCTGAGTACGACGGAGCACGTGAAATTCCGTCGGAATCTGGGAGGACCATCTCCTAAGGCTAAATACTCTCTAGTGACCGATAGTGAACCAGTACCGTGAGGGAAAGGTGAAAAGTACCCCGGAAGGGGAGTGAAAGAGAACTTGAAACCGTGTGCTTACAAGTAGTCAGAGCCCGTTAATGGGTGATGGCGTGCCTTTTGTAGAATGAACCGGCGAGTTACGATCTGATGCAAGGTTAAGCAGAAAATGTGGAGCCGTAGCGAAAGCGAGTCTGAATAGGGCGTATAGTATTTGGTCGTAGACCCGAAACCAGGTGATCTACCCATGGTCAGGTTGAAGTTCAGGTAACACTGAATGGAGGACCGAACCGACTTACGTTGAAAAGTGAGCGGATGAACTGTGGGTAGCGGAGAAATTCCAATCGAACTTGGAGATAGCTGGTTCTCTCCGAAATAGCTTTAGGGCTAGCCTCAAGTGATGATTATTGGAGGTAGAGCACTGTTTGGACGAGGGGCCCCTCTCGGGTTACCGAATTCAGACAAACTCCGAATGCCAATTAATTTAACTTGGGAGTCAGAACATGGGTGATAAGGTCCGTGTTCGAAAGGGAAACAGCCCAGACCACCAGCTAAGGTCCCAAAATATATGTTAAGTGGAAAAGGATGTGGCGTTGCCCAGACAACTAGGATGTTGGCTTAGAAGCAGCCATCATTTAAAGAGTGCGTAATAGCTCACTAGTCGAGTGACACTGCGCCGAAAATGTACCGGGGCTAAACATATTACCGAAGCTGTGGATTGTCCTTTGGACAATGGTAGGAGAGCGTTCTAAGGGCGTTGAAGCATGATCGCAAGGACATGTGGAGCGCTTAGAAGTGAGAATGCCGGTGTGAGTAGCGAAAGACGGGTGAGAATCCCGTCCACCGATTGACTAAGGTTTCCAGAGGAAGGCTCGTCCGCTCTGGGTTAGTCGGGTCCTAAGCTGAGGCCGACAGGCGTAGGCGATGGATAACAGGTTGATATTCCTGTACCACCTATAATCGTTTTAATCGATGGGGGG
>NZ_KV827233.1:0-567 GCF_001836075.1 Staphylococcus sp. HMSC035D11 | reverse complement strand
TATAGGAGAAAAATCATGATTCTGTTAATTTATGAAATCTTATTATTTTTAATAATTTCATTCTCTTATTTTTTATTCAAACTATTTTTATGGAGATTCATTTTGGAATCTTAGCTTCAATATTCGGAATGTTTACAACAAATTTGTTTATGTGTGACATGCTTCTATATAAAAGTCCAGAATACAATGACAAGAAAATCTTTAAGATTTTTATAAACTTAATCAATCTCGTAATAATTATTATTAGCTTAATAATACTCAATTTATTAACTGTAAAATAAGTACAGAATTAGAATTGAAATTAATGTATTAACGTTGATCTTTGAAGCTCTTAACAATTTTCAAACTTATAAAATTGTCGACTAAATCGCTCATACCATACGATATTCATCTTAAAATTTAGTTAAGTATACTCACAACATTATTAAAATTTCTTATCATAAATGTGCGCTCTACTTTTGTTTTTACCCTTGTCTAACATATGGAAAAATGACGCATAAATTCTGAAAAAATTAATCAAAATATTCCATTATTTCGTTCGATTATTTAACAAGAACCTCTGAAAAA
>NZ_KV827232.1:135947-162048 GCF_001836075.1 Staphylococcus sp. HMSC035D11 | reverse complement strand
ATTTGTTAGAAATTATGTCCCAGCCTCTTTTTCAAAACCAGTAAAATGATATTCTACTTCATTTGTACTCTAAAAAAACACTATCGCACATTAAATGCTATTTTATTCATCTCGCACTTTATCACGCTCTAACACTGTTTTTAAATACTTACCAGTATAAGAAGCTTCCACACTTGCAATGTCTTCTGGCGTTCCAGTTGCAACGATAGTACCGCCACCTTCGCCACCTTCTGGTCCTAAATCTATAATATAATCTGCTGTTTTAATAACATCTAAATTATGTTCAATAATAACCACTGTATCTCCATTTTCCACAAGGCGATTTAATACTTTTAATAATCGACTGATATCGTCAACATGAAGACCTGTAGTAGGTTCATCTAAGATATAAATTGAGCGTCCTGTAGAACGTTTGTGTAATTCTGAAGCCAGTTTCACACGTTGTGCTTCCCCACCAGAAAGTGTGGTTGCTTGTTGTCCTAAAGTAATATAGCCTAATCCTACATCTACAAGTGTTTGTAATTTTCTATGAATTTTAGGAATATTTTCAAAGAAATAAGTCGCTTCTTCTACTGTCATTGCTAATACATCTGCAATATTTTTCCCTTTATATGTGACTTCTAAAGTTTCTCTATTGTATCGTTTGCCATCACACACTTCGCATGGAACATATACATCTGGTAAGAAGTGCATTTCTATTTTAATGATGCCATCGCCTTTACAAGCTTCACAACGACCGCCTTTAACATTAAAACTAAAGCGTCCTTTTTGATATCCTCTAATTTTAGCTTCATTCGTTTGAGCAAAAACATCTCTAATGTCATCAAATACACCTGTATATGTCGCCGGGTTAGAACGTGGTGTTCTTCCTATAGGTGATTGATCAATATCTATAATCTTATCTAATTGATCAATACCTTTAATTTCCTCATGCTCTCCAGGTTTAACTTTAGAATTATTAATTGTTTGAGCTAATGATTTATATAACACTTCATTAACTAATGAACTTTTACCTGATCCAGAAACACCAGTTACAACCGTCATTACAGACAATGGAATATCTACATCAACATCTTTTAAATTATTACTTTTTGCACCTTTAATTGATATTTTACGATTCGTGATTTCTCTGCGATGTTCCGGTACGTCAATACGTTTTTTACCGCTCAAGTATTGACCTGTTAAGGATTTCTTGTCTTTCATTACCTTTTTAGGAGTCCCACTTGAGACAATTTCGCCGCCATGGTTACCTGCACCAGGTCCGACATCAACAAGGTAATCTGCTGCTCTCATCGTATCATCATTATGTTCAACGACAATTAGTGTGTTACCTAAATCTCTCATCTCTTTTAATGTATTGATTAAACGATCATTATCGCGTTGATGTAACCCGATAGAAGGTTCGTCTAATACATAAAGCACGCCTGTCAATCGTGATCCAATTTGAGTAGCAAGACGAATACGTTGTGCTTCTCCACCTGATAATGTTCCTGAAGAACGATTCAGTGTTAAATAATCAAGGCCTACATTATTTAAAAATGTCAATCTTGAAATAATCTCAATTAAAATTTGTTTAGCAATCGCTTTGTCTTGCTCTGATAACTCTATATTCTCATAAAATTTGAGTGCATTTTTAATTGAATATTCTACAACTTCTCCAATATTGTATCCACCAACATATACTGAAAGTGCTTCTTTACTTAAACGTTTACCGTGACATGTTTCACACGGAAGTTCAGTCATATATCTACTCATCATTTCACGTGTATATTCTGATGGTGATTCGTGATAACGTCGATCTATATTAGCGACTACGCCTTCAAATTTCATTTTTCTACGGCGTGTGCCTCCATTTCGACTATGAAATGAAAACTCAATTTCTTTATCGCCTGACCCATTCATAAGAATACCTTTTTGTCTATCAGTCAATTTTTTATATGGCTTATCCATATTAATTTTATAAACTTCACATACTCGTTTTAATAATGTTGGATAAAAGTCGGAACTTGTAGGCTCCCAAGGTTCAATCGCACCTTCATTTAAAGTTTTATTAGTATCAGGAACAACCAAATCTAGATCCACTGTAAGTCTTTGACCTAATCCATCACATGTTGGACAAGCACCGAATGGACTATTAAAACTAAACATTCTAGGCTCTAATTCACCTATAGAAAATCCACAAATTGGACAAGCATGATTTTCAGAGAATTTGAGATCTTCTCCACCAATGACATCAACAATAAGGTTTCCTTCACCTAACTCTAAACTTGTTTCTATTGAATCTGCTAATCTTGTTTCTATTCCTGATTTTACAACTAAACGATCTACAACTACTTCAATAGTATGATTTTTATTTTTATCTAGTGCAGGAACGTCGTTTACATCGACTACTTCACCATCGACACGTAATCTGACATATCCCTTTTTACCAATATCTTCAATTAATTTTTCATGGCTTCCTTTTCTATGTGAAACTAAAGGAGCTAAAATTTGAATTTTAGTTCTCTCTTCTAATTCTAATATACGATCTACCATTTGCTGCACGGTTTGCGATTCGATTTCGATTCCATGATATGGACAAAATGCTTTCCCCACACGTGCATATAATAATCGAATGTAATCATATATTTCAGTCACAGTAGCTACTGTAGAACGTGGGTTTTTACTTGTCGTTTTTTGGTCAATTGAAATTGCAGGTGATAGTCCTTCAATGGTATCAACATCCGGCTTATCCATTTGTCCTAAAAACTGTCGTGCGTAGGCACTTAACGATTCTACATAGCGACGTTGTCCTTCAGCATATATTGTGTCAAATGCAAGTGATGATTTTCCCGACCCAGAGAGACCAGTCATCACTATAAGTTTGTTCTTTGGTAACTCAATATCGATATCTTTTAAGTTATGTGCTCTTGCACCTTTAACTATGATACTTGGACCTTTCATTTAATAATCACCCTTCTGCTTTTAGTTCAAATAACATATCTCTCAATTCTGTTGCTCTTTCAAAGTCTAAATCTTTAGCTGCTTTTTTCATTTCTTTTTCAATATTTTCAATTGTTTTCTGACGCTCTTTCTTTGTCATTTTCTTAGGTACTTCAGTTTGTTGTTTTTCATTTGTGTCATCATTATCCACTGTAGCACTAATGACGTCATGTATTTTTTTATTGATTGTTTTAGGAGTAATACCATATTTTTCGTTATGTGCCATTTGTATTTCTCGACGACGCTGTGTTTCATCAATTGCGTACTGCATAGAGTCTGTTATCTTATCGGCATACATGATAACTTCTCCTTTATCGTTACGTGCAGCACGTCCGATAGTTTGAATAAGTGAACGATTTGAACGTAAAAATCCTTCTTTATCTGCATCTAAAATAACTACTAACGACACTTCAGGTATATCAATACCCTCTCTAAGCAAATTGATACCTACTACAGCATCATACGTGCCCATTCTTAAATCACGTATGATTTCTATACGTTCAAGTGTTTTGATTTCAGAATGAAGATAATTCACTTTAATTCCTGCCTCTTTCATATATGTTGTCAAATCTTCACTCATTTTTTTAGTTAAGGTTGTAACAAGCACACGTTCATTCCTATCAATTCTTTCTTGAATTTCACTGAGTAAATCATCAATTTGATTCTTCGTAGGTCGAACATCAATTTTAGGATCTAATAAACCAGTTGGTCGAATAATTTGTTCTACCATTTTATCAGTATGTTCAATTTCATATGGACCAGGTGTTGCAGAAACATAAACGAGCTGTTTAGTTTTTTGTTCAAATTCTTCAAATTTAAGTGGACGGTTATCCATAGCACTTGGTAAACGGAAACCATGATCTACGAGTACTTTTTTACGTGCTTGGTCTCCATTGAACATACCTCTAATTTGTGGTAACGTCACGTGCGACTCATCTATCATTACAAGCCAATCATCACCAAAATAATCAAGTAACGTATAAGGTGTGGAACCAAGTGGTCTTAATGTTAAATGAACAGAATAATTCTCTATTCCTGAACAAAAGCCCATCTCTCTCATCATTTCTAAGTCATAATTTGTACGTTGTTCTAGACGTTGTGCTTCTAATAATTTATTTTCAGCTTTCAATTCTTTTAATCGCTCTTCAAGTTCTTTTTCAATACGTTCAATAGCGACTTTCATTTTTTCTTCTCTAGTAACGAAATGGGAAGCCGGGAATATAGCAAAATGTTCTCTTTCACGTATCACTTCACCAGTTAGATAATTTACTTCTCTGATTCTATCAACTTCATCGCCAAAGAATTCTACTCGGATACACATTTCTTCCCTTGAAGCAGGAAAGATTTCTACAACATCTCCTCTTACTCTAAATGTACCACGTTGAAAATCGATGTCGTTTCTTGAATATTGAACATCGACTAATTTTCGAAGAAGCTCACTTCTATCCATTTCCATCCCTACTCGAACGCTAACAACTAAATCTTTGTATTCTTCTGGATTACCTAAACCATAAATACAACTTACACTTGCAATAATAATCACATCATCACGTTCGAATAAAGCACTTGTAGCTGAATGTCGTAACTGATCGATTTCATCGTTAATTGAGGCGTCTTTTTCGATAAATGTATCCGTTGATGGCACATATGCTTCAGGTTGATAATAGTCGTAGTAACTTACGAAATATTCTACCCTATTTTCAGGAAAGAACTCTTTAAATTCACTATACAATTGACCTGCTAACGTTTTATTATGCGCTATAATTAATGTAGGTTTTCCAACTTCTTTAATTACATTACTCATGGTAAATGTTTTACCAGTACCCGTTGCACCAAGTAATGTTTGATGACGTTTACCAGCTTTAACACCTTCAACAATTTTTTTTATGGCTTGAGGCTGGTCTCCTTGTGGTTCAAATTCAGAATTTAATTTAAAAGGATGATGTTCTACCATTCTTTCAAGCGCCTCCTCAGTTTATTTTATTAAATGTTTATTTCAGTAAAAATAAAATTATTTATACTTATCTTAACAAAAAAGCGAATAAAAAAACAAACGTTTGTTCGCTTACGTTTGCCATCACTTTTTATACATATATAAAAGATGAGACACAAATATAAATTCACTTCTATATTTATGCCTCATCTTAATATGTTGACGTATTTTTATTAGATATGTATTAATAATATAAAACAAATGGTATCGTACTGCAATTTTTTTAGCTTAGTCTTGATGTTTGTGAAATTCTAAATTATCAATAATCACATAACCAGCTAGGATAGATACTACATCTAAAAATATAATCCATTCATTATGAAAAAATCCTTTATACACTGAAGCGGCAATTAATATCAATGTTACAATGACGCCTACCCATTTACTTCTGGTAATTACACTGAATAAAATAACTAAGATACAAGGAAAGAAGGCAGCTAAAGTATACCATATCATTATATTCACTCATTTCGTCTTCGTCGTTCTAAGATTGACATTGTTGTTTCACGTAGTTCAGCACGAGGAATAAAGTTTTCCGTAAGCATTTCCGGTATAACGTGATCGATAAAATCTTGTACTGAACTTAAATGATCAAACTGCATTATTGTTTCTAGACTATGTTCATAGATTTCAAAAAACAGATCTTCCGGATTACGTTTTTGAATTTCACCAAACGTTTCATATAATAAATCAATTTTATCAGCTACTGATAAAATTTGGCCTTCTAAAGAATCATCTTTTCCCTCTTGAAGTCTTTTACGATAAATATCTTGGTATGGCTTCGGAATTTCTTCATTAATGAACGTATCTACCATTTCTTCTTCGACTTGGGAAAATAACATTTTTAATTCTCTGCTTGCATATTTAACTGGTGTCTTAATATCCCCTGTAAATACTTCTGCAAAATCATGGTTAAGGGCTTTTTCATACAAACTTTTCCAATCAATTGAATTACCATGATATTCTTCAACTGTTGCTAAGTATTGAGCTATTTTAGTCACTTTAAATGAATGTGCTGCAACATTATGCTCAAAATATTTGAATTTTCCTGGCAATCTTATTAATTTTTCAAGATCAGATAAACGTTTAAAGTATTGATGAACCCCCATAATGCGGTTATACCTCCTTATATTATTAAATAGAAATTATACTTGTATTTATTATATCAATCAATCGTTTAGTAAAAATTTTTAATTGTGATAATTTCGTAACTTTTATTTCTTCTTTTAAATAATACATTGCATTATTAATAACTAAAAAACATCAACAAAACATAAGCTTTGTTGATGTTTTAACATTATAAATCCTTTGAAAAATTTAATGTATAAAATTATAACTAGACGAATTATAAATTGTTCTATTTGTAACATCATTGAAATGACCATTCCAATTCATTTCTGAAACGTAAAACGAACCATCATTATTCACACGTTCTACGATACCTACGTGACCATAGTAACCCGCTGATGTTTGGAAAACCGCTCCTACTTCAGGACGATGATCGACCACTAAACCAGCATTTCTAGCTGAGCTTGCCCAATTATTTGCATTTCCCCAATAGCTCCCTACTGAACGTCCTAATTGTTGTCTACGATCAAATGCATAATATGTACAGTTACCAAAATAATAATGATTACCTTGGTTATTTAAAGCGCTATTATTATAATATACTGGTGCACTGACTGTTTCTGTATTGTCATTACTACTAGTAACATATGATGGAGACGCTACATACGGCGCAGTTTCAGCGCTATTATAACTTAATGGTACAGTTTCACTTGAATAAGGCGTAGCATATACACTACTATCACTTATCAAGTGACTTTCTAATGTTGCTGAACCTTTGTCACTTACTGCGATTAAATCACCAGGATGAATTAACGGTTTTACTCCTGGATTAAATGCATATAATTCATCTAATGTTAAATGATGAGCTTTCGCAATTTTGTTTAATGTATCACCAGATTTAACTTCAACAATATCTTTATCAGGTACAACTATTGAAACATCTTTTTCAACTTCATCATTACCTATATGATTTAATTTTTTTATCTCATCTGCAGTTGTAGAAAATTGTTGTGCCACTGCTTCTACATTTGTTTTTTCTTTAACAATATGTGTTTGTTGTGCATGTGCTAACGTATTTAAACCTGTAATTGCTGCAATTGAAGCAAATGTTACAGTTATTGATTTTTTTAACATGTTGTCATTCCTTTGCTGTAGTGTATTCTTGTTCATTAATACTTTAGCATAAACAACATTAAAAAAGAGGAATGTTAAAACCTTGTAATATAAAGGTTAAATAACACTCCTAAATTAGTTTAAATTGATTAAATTAGTAATATTACAAGTCACGAATTACATTTTAAAGTTAGATTTATTTAGATTTTAAAATTTTATTTTTTATTAATAAACAACTCAATCAATCATTTTGTGACATCGTTTGTCGTAAATAAGCTTCTATAAATGGCGCAATATCTCCATCCATTACTGCATCTACCTTAGCAGTTTCTTCATTTGTACGATGATCTTTTACCATAGAATATGGATGGAATACATACGAACGAATTTGACTACCCCATCCTATTTCTTTTTGTTCACCACGAATTTCTGCCATTTCACGTTCTTGCTCTTCTAACTTCAATTGATATAATTTAGATTTCAACATTTTCATTGCAGCTTCACGGTTCTTGATTTGAGAACGTTCATTTTGGTTATTCACTACAATTCCAGTTGGATGGTGAGTAATACGGATTGCAGACTCTGTTTTATTGATATGTTGTCCACCTGCACCTGATGCTCTAAATGTATCTACTGTAATGTCATCAGGATTAATTTCTATTTCTATTTCATCATTATCAAATTCTGGTATAACATCACAAGAAGCAAATGACGTATGGCGTCTTCCAGATGAATCAAAAGGTGAAATTCTTACAAGTCGATGTACTCCTTTTTCTGCTTTTAAGTAACCGTAGGCATTATGACCTTTAATCAATAATGTGACGCTTTTTACTCCCGCTTCATCACCTGGTAAATAATCGATGGTTTCTACTTTAAAACCTTGTTGTTCACCATATCTTTGGTACATTCTTAATAACATGCTAGCCCAGTCTTGAGATTCGGTCCCTCCAGCACCAGGATGCAACTCTAAAATAGCATTATTTGCATCATGTGGGCCATCTAATAATAATTGTAATTCAAACTGATCGATTTGTTCTCTGAATGTTACAATATCTTGTTCTAAATCTTCTTTGATTTCATCATCATATTCCTCTTGAAGTAATTCCCATGTTGCATCCATATCTTCTAATTTATGGTTGAGTTCATAGTAACCATTAACTATCGATTTTAATGCATTATTTTTATCAATAACATCTTGAGCTTTATTTTGGTTATCCCAAAAGTCCGGTTCTGTCATCATTTCTTCATATTCTTGAATATTTGTTTCTTTATTTTCTAAGTCAAAGAGACCCCCTAATTTGTTCTAAATCATTATTATATTCATCAATATTACGTTTGATTTCTGATAATTCCACTATATATGTCTCCTTTATTTATAAATTCTTTAAATAAAATACGAGATCGTGACAAAAGCTTTTAAATGATAAGCAATATACGTCTCGATCTCGCCTAATTATAATTACTTGATATTAATCTTCTTTACCATGGCAATTTTTATATTTTTTACCACTACCACAAGGACAAGGATCATTACGTCCAATTTTTTCACCTTTTACAATAGGCTGTTTTTTTGCTTTTTCTTTGCCATCTTCAGCAGATACGTGTTGTGCCTTACCAAAATCTGTTGTTTTTTCACGTTCAACTTGTTCGTCTACTTGAATAACAGATTTTAATATATATTTAGACGTATCTTCTTCAATAGCTTGCATCATTAAGTCAAATAACTCGTGTCCTTCATTTTGGTAATCACGAAGTGGATTTTGTTGTGCATATGAACGTAAGTGTATACCTTGGCGTAACTGATCCATTGTATCAATATGGTCAGTCCAATGAGTATCAATAGAACGTAATAAAATCATACGTTCAAATTCAGGCATTTGATCTCCAATTTTTTCTTTTTGGATTTCATAACCTTTTTCAATTTTAGCCCATACCACTTCAAAAATATCTTCAGAATCTTTACCTTTAATTTCTTCTTCAGTTAATTCTCCTTCTTGAATAAACACATCATTAACATAATCTATAAATGGTCCATAATCAGGATTATCATCTTCATCGTTAATATAGTAGTTAATAGCTCTCTGTAAAGTAGTACGCATCATCGCCATAACAATTTCTGAACTATCTTCTGAATCTATAATGCTATTACGTTCATTATAAATAATTTCACGTTGTTTACGTAATACTTCATCATATTCGAGAATTCGTTTACGTGCATCAAAGTTATTTCCTTCAACACGTTTTTGAGCTGACTCAACTGCACGTGAAACCATTTTAGATTCTATTGGCGTTGAATCATCCATACCTAAACGATTCATCATTTTTTGAAGTCTTTCAGAACCAAAACGAACCATTAATTCATCTTGTAATGATAAGTAGAAACGACTATCCCCTTTATCTCCTTGACGACCTGAACGACCACGTAATTGATCATCAATACGACGAGATTCATGTCGTTCAGTACCTATTACGGCAAGGCCACCTATTTCTTCTACGCCTTCACCTAATTTAATGTCTGTTCCACGTCCAGCCATATTAGTAGCAATAGTAACTGCACCTTTTTGTCCTGCATTTGCTACAATTTCAGCTTCTCTTTCATGATTCTTCGCATTTAATACATCATGACGTATACCGCGTTTTTTCAATAAAGTTGAAATGTATTCACTTGTTTCTACTGCAACAGTACCTAATAAAACTGGTTGTCCTTGTTTATGTTTTTCAACTACATCGTCTACAACTGCATCAAATTTTCCTTTTTGACTAATATAAATTAAATCAGACTTATCTTGACGTTGAACAGGTTTGTTCGTTGGAATTTGAGTTACTGTCATATTATAGATATTACGGAACTCTTCTTCTTCAGTTTTAGCAGTACCAGTCATTCCAGCTAATTTATTATACATACGGAAGTAGTTTTGGAAAGTAATTGAAGCCATTGTTTTAGATTCATTTTGAATTTTCACGCCTTCTTTAGCTTCAATAGCTTGATGCAATCCTTCAGAAAAACGACGTCCCGGCATTGTACGACCAGTGAATTGATCTACAATTAATACTTCTCCATCTACGACCATATAATCGACATCGCGTTGTAAAGTAACATGTGCTCTTAAAGCAGTATTAATATGACTAATAATATCTACATTTTGAACATCATATAAATTATCGATTTTAAACATTCGTTCTGCTTTATCTGCACCTTGTTCTGTTAAATGAACAGCTTTTGTTTTTTCATCATATTTATAATCTTCATCTGCTTTTAACATCTTAGAAAAAACATTCGCTTGAGTATAAAGAGACGTTGACTTTTCAGCTTCACCTGAAATAATTAACGGTGTTCTTGCTTCATCTATTAAAATAGAGTCAACCTCATCAATAATCGCAAAATGTAAAGGTCTCATTACTCGTTCTTCCGCATAATTCACCATATTATCTCTTAAGTAATCGAAGCCTAATTCATTATTTGTACTATAAGTAATGTCTTTTGCATATGCTTCTCGTTTTTCTTCTGTAGATTTACTATTTAGATTTAAACCAACTGTTAAACCTAAAAACTCATATAATTCAGCCATTTCTTCACTTTGAACACTAGATAAGTATTCATTGACTGTAATAACATGAACACCTCGACCTGCTAAAGCATTTAAATACGTTGGCATTGTCGCAGTTAATGTTTTACCTTCACCAGTTCTCATTTCTGCAATATCACCTTTATGAATAGCAATACCACCCATAACTTGAACTTTATAAGGTGACATGTTAAATACACGTTTTGCACCTTCACGTACTAATGCAAATGCTTGCGGCAAAATTTTATCTAAATAGTCATTTTGTTTTTTTACATCTTCAATTGCTTGTGCTTCTTCTTGAAATTGTTTCGTTTTATTTCTGATTTCTTCGTCAGTTAAAATCGCTATTTTTTCCTCTAAAGCAAGTACTTCATCAGCTTTTTTACTTAAACGTTTCACTTCTTTCTTATTGCCGTCAACAATTTTTGATAAAAATCCCATTATGTTCGCTCCTTTAGCTAAAAAAACTGTTTGGCCTACAACAATTTATAATATCATTTATAAGTTCAAATTTATACTTAAATACTCATATAAATGATATGCTTAATTGTGTACAATAATTACTTTTATATTTATACTTTCTTTCTATTTTAAAAAACTTACTATCCCTTTAATTTTTAATTACCTCATTACATTAGCATAGCATGATTATACCGTCCATGAATAAGTGTAAAAGTAGCTAGTCGATAGTAGCTTCATACTTATTCTTCACATTGTACGATACATATAATATTTATTATTCTCTTCTAAATAATAAAAGTACCTGGGACATCAACTTGTCTCAGGTACCTTTAAACAAGGAAGTAGTCATTGACTGAATTGAACACGTGCTTATGTCATGTATTTTCAATTCTAGTCATAGTTCCTCATACTTAACTTTCGTAAAGAACGTCTACATTCAACTATTCAGTTGTTTCAATCAGACCATATTTACCATCTTTACGTCGATACACAATACTTGTACCATCTGTTTCACGATCTGTAAAAATGTAAAAATCATGCCCTAATAAATCCATTTGTAATACTGCTTCTTCAGAATCCATTGGTTTTAAACTAAACTGTTTAGAACGAATAATTTCTATTTCATTCTCATTTGATGATTCTGAAGTATCTTCCACATCCTCATTCACTACTGTTTGTTGCTCAGCAATAAATGGTTCTTGTTCTCCATTATCTCTATTCTTACGATTCACACGCGTTTTGTATTTACGAACTTGACGTTCTAATTTGCTTGTAACTAAATCAATTCCTGCGTATAAATCGTCGTGTCGTTCTTCAGCTCTCAATGTAACATTTTTCAAAGGAATTGTTACCTCGATTTTAGTAGCTGAATTTTGATACGTTTTAACTTTTACATGTGCAACTGCATTTGGCACATTATTAAAATAACGTTCAAGTTTACCAATTTTTTCCTCAATATAGTTGCGAATAGCATCTGTAATAGTGAGGTTATCTCCATGAATTTCAAATCTAATCATAGTTATCTCTCCTTTAACCTCTAATATTGGTAATTCTTACTATTATAATATCATGTTTAAGTCATCTTGAAAACGCAAACACTTTGAATTTTCTGACTTTTTTATTACATAATACACTTCCAGCATAATGAACTGTCAAACCTGTAGTATAGATATCATCAATCAGTAAAATATTTTTATTTGTAATATCTATATTTTCTTTAAGATAGAACGGATTGTCAGCTTTAAATCGTTCTTTTTTTCCAAGTCTTGATTGCTTAGGTCGTGAACGTGTGCCTAATAATTCTATATAGCTTATACCCATTTTGTCCAAAACAGTGGTTACTGGATTAAACGTTCGATGTTCATCTCTTTTATAAGGGGATGGAATAGGGACAATATAATCGTATGACGTTTTAGGCAATGTTAACTTTGAAGCTAAAACCTCAGCTAAATAATAATCTTTCATAAATTTGTAATGATGAATCGTTTCTTTCATTATTCCATCATATTTATAATCACAATACAGTTGTGACATTAGCGTAAATTGCTGATTGAGACATTTACAGTCTAAACATTCATCACCTGTATTTATTTTATAATTAAGGCATCTTGTACATCTTTTTTCATCATTGATATCAAGCTTAATGGCTTGCCATTGTTTTTTGCATGTTTCACAAAATTGTTGTGGTGGTTTATAAAAATTAAATATAGATAACTCTTCGTGAATAGAAGTAGCACACTGAATACATTTATTCATCGATCCACCCTCTTTGAATCCCTAATTTATTCATTCTTGTAATATCTTTTTTAGCCATCAACATTGATATACTCACACCTTCATGAAGAAATAATACCATTCCTGTGGGAGCTTCTTGTTTACGTCCAACTCTTCCAGCAATTTGTACTAATGCAGCCTTTTCAAATGTATCTGCATTAATTACGATAACGTCTAATTGAGCCATAGTAAATCCACGTTCTAAAATTGTTGTTGTAAAAACAATTCGATGTTTTCCTTCACGAAGTGCTTTCACTTTTTCAAAACGTAAAGCATCTTCACTTGAAATACATATCAAATCTGAAAATATTTTTTTATAGTATTCGGATATCTTAATCATCTTTTCTATATTATTAAAAAATACTAACGTAAATCTTTTATGTTCAATCTGATTTAATAACATATACTTTAAAAAACTTTGAGTACGATTCATATTTAATTTAAAATATTTAAATTTTGGAACTGGTAATGGGTGTCTATGAAAGCGAGCAGGTAACTGTATAATGCGATGTTTTGGTATTTGACGCAGTAAATGTCTAGGTGGCGTTGCAGTCATATAAATCAATGTAGATAGCGGTTTAGCCGCTTGTTTAATAGCATTTTGTAGATGATGATCCATAGGCAGCGGAAATGCATCAACTTCATCGACAAAAATAACTTCAAAGTGATTTTTAAATCGATATAGTTGATGGATAGTACAAATTACAAAATGTCCGTTATATTGTTGTTTACTTGATTGATGCAATACGTCAATATCTTCTTTCAAAAAAACTTCTTTAATACGCTGGCTAATCTCTACTACTACATCTACTCTTGGAGAGATGATTGCTACATTAAATCCTCTTTTACGTGATAAGCTAATACCCTCATATATCATCTCTGTTTTTCCTGCACCAGTTACCGCATATAATAATAAGTCTTCACAGTTTTCTATAGCAGATAAGATTTTTTCAGATGCATAACATTGCTGTTCAGATAATTTAAAAGATAATGTATATAATCCCTCTGATTTAACATTTTTACTTTTAATGATTTTATATTCAGTAATATTATCCATTCTTCCTAAATGTATACATTGTCGACAATATATTACTTCTTTATTAAGAATAGAGGAAAAATATTGATAGAAATGAGCACTATCTTCATTACCACATTGAATACATCGATATCCTTTTGAACTCTTTACGATACCTAACGTTTTCTCACTGATTATTTCATCTTTTAATTCTATTTCTGAAGATACTAATCTTCCATAATATTTAATATTTCATCACTTCCTTATTAAAATAAAAAAAGTCTAATCGAAAAGGAGATGGGTACCTTAGCCCTCCATGTTCTCACTTTTAACGATTAGACCTTCATCTTATTCGATTACAATTTTTCTTGGGAAATATCCAACTCCGATTCCACCTGAACCTAAATGAGATGCAATGACTGGTCCATATTCACAATATTGAATATTAATGTTTGAATATTTCTCTTTTAATTTAGCACAAAAATCTTTACCCTCTTTTATTTTATCGCCATTAATCACAAACACTGTTACATCATTAATATTTTTCGCAATATCAAGTGCATGTTGTTCTATAGAATTATAAGCTCGCTTACGTGTACGTACTTTTTCTAAAGGATGAATTTTTCCATCTTCTTCAAACTTAAGCACTGGCTTCATTTGTAAAAGTGTTCCAATCCATGCTTGGGCACCAGTAATACGACCACTTTTTTGTAAATTTTTTAAATCATCAACAAATAAGTATGCACCTGTATCTTTACGAATAGACGTTAATTCCTCAATAATTTCGTTAGGAGTTGCTCCGTCTTCAATCAATTTTAATGTATAAATCACATAGCTGCCTTCAATCATAGAAGCTAATCTTGTATCAAATGTGTGGACTTGAATGCCATCTACCATTTCACCTGCTTGTGTTGCTGATTGATAACTACCACTAATCCCACTTGATAAATTAAAGACGATAACATCTGTATAACCTTTATCTCTTAATTCCTCATAGTTCTTTATCCATTCACCAATAGCTGGTTGACTTGTTGTAGGAATTGTTTTAGATGCGGCCATTTTTTTATAAAAAGATTCTTTTGAAAGATCTGGATGTTCAGTAAATGTTTCTCCATCATCAAATGTTACACTCAGTGGTGCAACTGGTATCTGATATTTTTCAATAATATGTTTTGGCAGATTCGCAGTAGAGTCTGTCATTACTGCAATTTTCATAATCGTCCTCCTCAATTATACTCAACAGTATTATAAATTATTTTAATAAAAAAGGAAATTCATAATCAATTATTTATCTAAAAGAAAACAAACGTGTATAATAAAATTCATATTAATCATATCGTGGAGGTATTTATCAATTGAGTGATCATGTTATTACTATAAAAAAAGAACATATTATTGAAAATACAATTAATAAATCTCGATTTATTGCTCATATCAAACCTGTTTTCTCAGAAGAAGAGGCTAAGATGTTTATAGAAGAAGTAAAACAAACTCATAAAGAAGCAACACATAATTGTTCTGCGTATACTGTTGGCAATCAAATGAATATACAAAAAGCCAACGATGATGGAGAACCAACAGGAACAGCAGGTATTCCTATGCTTGAAATATTAAAAAAACTGGATATTCACAATGCTTGTGTAGTAGTTACTCGGTATTTTGGTGGCATTAAACTTGGCGGTGGCGGATTAATTCGTGCATATAGTGGTGCAGTACGAGATGTGATTTACGATATCGGCCGTGTAGAATTAAGAAATGCTATTCCCACTACTGTTACCATTAATTATGACTTAACAGGTAAATTTGAGTATGAACTTGCTTCAACCTCTTTTTTTCTAAGAGACAAAGTTTACACTGATAAAGTGAGTTATAAGATTGATGTTGTAGAAACAGAATACGACTCATTTATCGAATTTTTAAACCGTAATACAGCAAGTCAATATGATTTAGAAAAAGATACACCTAAGCAATTACCTTTTGATATTGAAACAAATTAATTAAATTACAAAAGCCAGCAAACGCTTAAGATTGCTGGCTTTTGTAAATAAGTGAATAAAAGTATTATTTATGGTTTGTCTTATGGCGAGATGCATCGTCATTTTTTTTAGAAATTAAATTAAGAATAGGACGATAACTATCATCTATTAAACCAGTAAATTCAACGATGAGTTCAATTGTGATGACGATTAAGATAAACATTAGTAATACACCTAATGGTTGAGATAAATACAATATAATACTCGATAAACTAAACATAATCGCAATAGAGTATATCAGTAATACTGTTTGACGATGTGTATATCCTAATGAAAGAAGTTTATGATGTAAATGTGATTTATCTGCTTGCATAATGTGTTGACCATTTCTCACTCTTCTAATCATTGCAAATAAGGTATCAATAAATGGTACCGCTAAAATAACAATTGGGAAGAATAAAGAAATAAATGTGATGTTTTTAAAACCTAGTAAGGATAAAAAGCCAATAATAAATCCAATCATTAATGCTCCACTATCGCCTAAAAAGATTGAAGCAGGATGGAAATTAAAGAATAAGAAGCCAAGTAATGCGCCAATCAACAAACTGCAAATCATAATGATAAATACATTTCCTTGTAATATAGCTATGAAACCAATGGTAGTTAAACCAATAACTGACACACCTGATGCCAAACCATCTAAACCATCTATTAAATTTATTGCATTTGTTATTGCTACAATCCATATAATTGTAATCGGTATACTTAAAATACCAAAATGAATGGTTGGACCAATTGGAAAAGAAATAAAATCTATGGTAATCCCGTAAAAAACGACAACTGATGCTGCTATAATTTGTCCAATTAATTTTAAAATTGGCTTCAAATCATAAATATCATCAATGATGCCTACAAAATACATAATAATTAAACCAATTACCAAAGGTTTGACTGCTCTCTCTATGGGATGACCTAACCATAAACCAATAAGAAATGAAAGTAGTATGACAGTACCTCCC
Source organism: Staphylococcus sp. HMSC035D11 (assembly GCF_001836075.1). Classification (NCBI taxonomy): domain Bacteria; kingdom Bacillati; phylum Bacillota; class Bacilli; order Caryophanales; family Staphylococcaceae; genus Staphylococcus; species Staphylococcus sp. HMSC035D11. Next base: position 145,081 of record NZ_KV827232.1, on the reverse strand, counting down.
ATGACTGATACTGGTTTTGTATGTACTTTTCTATAGTTAGGTCGATCTACTAAATTAAATTTAAAAGAAACCTTTATTATAATAGGTGTTATTATTAAACTGATTACCAATGTTACAACAATAAGTAATAAAGTATACATCAGTTCACCTTCAATATATTCCTGTTATTTTTTCATCTATACTATTTAAACAATTATTATTAATTTTTTAAATTAGACTATAGTAGTATATATACTTTTTTAATTTTATATATTATTAGTCTATTTATTTTCTTCGTAATAATCTATTCATTAAATAGACCACTTTTAATCATGTATCATAAACTAATTAAAATTAATTGTAAATTTTTTGTAAAGATACGTATTTTTTATATCATATCATTTTGTTATAAATTTGAACATGAAAGTCTATCTGAAATTCATAATATATATTTTATAACAAACAACTTAATGACAAATAGTAAGTTTTCACTTACAATTACTAATGGTTAATTTAAAGGAGTCGATCCCAATATGATTGAAGCAATTATTTACAATATTGCCGTTATGGTAGCTGGAATTTATTTATTCCATCGATTACAATATTCAGAAAATAAAATCATGATATTTTCTAAAGGTTATGTCACAATTTTAATGACTTTGGTGGCATTACTATTAACAGCTTACCCTATTCCTTTTCATCATCAATATCTTATTCGCCTAACTTTCGTTCCGTTACTATTCCTTGGTCGCTATACAAACGTCGGTTACACTTTTATTGCCTCACTTATCATAAGTCTAGTGGATATATTTTTATTCGGAAATTCATTTTTTTATGGCGTCGTTCTTATTATAATAGGTATTATTGTTAGTTTAATTGGGCCGTTTCTTAAAAAAAATGATATTATTGCTTTAATTATTTTAAATGCTATCAGTATTGTTATTATTTTTGTTTTATCTATCTTCACAACTTTATATGATTTAACTGAATTAATTATGCTTATACCTATTTCATTCGTACTAACGATTACTTCTGCTATTACCTTTGTTGATATCTGGCATTTCTTTTCGCTTGTTACACGGTACGAAAACGAGGATAAGTACGATTATTTAACAGGTTTAGGTAATGTAAAAGAATTTGATAGACATTTAAATAAGATTTCTCAAAAAGCCGAAATAGAACATACTAGTCTCGCACTTTTACTCGTTGACATTGACGGATTTAAAGATGTTAATGATACATATACTCATAAAGCAGGAGACGCTGTACTAAAACAAATGTCTCAATTGCTTAAAAATTATGTACCACATCAATTTAAAATCTTCCGTAATGGCGGTGAAGAATTTTCTATCGTTATCTTCGATTATTCTTTAGATCAAAGTGTGAAACTTGCTGAAAATATTAGGATGGCAGTCGAAAAATCTTCGTTCCATTTACCTAATAAGGAAGTTATAAAATTATCTGTATCTATTGGCGTTGGTTATTTATCTCAAGATGAATATAAATCTCAACGTAAAGTATTTAAAGACGCCGATGATATGGTCCATGTAGCTAAAAAAGAAGGTCGTAATCAAGTAATGTTTAATCCTATAATTAAATTATAGACGTTACGATTTAATTTGAGATGGAACGTGGAATTCGAAATGAATTCTGTTGCATCTCTTTTTTATACTCATTTAACATCTATATTATTTATTTGTTATTCTACTTTTAAAATGACTGATTTAGTAATAAAGTATTAATACAAGCGAAGAATATTATAGATATACAAGAAAATCATTATATATTTTAATTATTGTGGAGGTGCTTTTATGAATAATTCAATCACTATTATCGATGAAAATAAGGTGATTGATGTTGTGTTAATAGCTGGTCGTATTCTCTTAGAATCTGGAGCTGAAACTTACCGTGTTGAAGACACTATGAATCGAATTGCTCACAGTTATGGTTTAAATGATACATATAGCTTTGTCACATCGACCGCTATCATTTTCTCACTTAATGATCGAACAAATACAAGGCTTATAAGAATTAGAGATCGTACTACAGATTTAGAAAAAATTGCTCTTACAAATAGTCTTTCTAGAAAGATTGCTAAAAATGAGTTAACTATTGATGAAGCTAAATCAGAACTGATTCATCTAAGTAAAGCTTCATTACAATATTCTTTTTTATTGAATTTTTTTGCTGCGGCAATTGCATGTGGCTTTTTCTTACTCATGTTTGGCGGTGTTGTTTCTGATTGCTGGATTGCTATTTTAGCTGGCGGTGCTGCGTTCTTAACTTTTAGCTTTGTCCAGCGTTTCATTCAAATTAAATTCTTTTCTGAATTTGTAGCATCAGCAGTAGTCATTACAATTGCTGTTACATTTACTAAACTAGGCATTGCTACAAATCAAAATATTATAACAATTTCTAGTGTTATGCCCTTAGTACCTGGAATTTTAATTTGTAACGCTATTAGAGATTTAATGGCTGGCGAGCTACTTGCTGGAATGTCTCGTGGTGTAGAAGCTGCACTAACATCATTCGCTATTGGTGCAGGCGTAGCGATTGTTTTATTAATTCTTTAAGAAAGGCTGTTTATGTATGTTATTTTATTTATTTCATTTTGTTATAAGTTTTATTTCGACAGTACTTTTTTCTATTATATTTAACGCTCCTAAACGACTTTTACTTGCTTGTGGATTTGTCGGCGCCTTAGCTTGGACAATTTATCAATATACCGTAGATATGGATTTAGGAAAAGTTGGCGCTGCGTTTTTAGGTAGTTTAATTCTTGGTTTATTAAGTCATGTGATGAGTCGACGCTATAAAAGACCCGTGATTATCTTCATTGTGCCAGGTATAATCCCTCTTGTTCCTGGTGGTACAGCATATGAAGCAACACGATTTTTAGTATCTAATGACTATACTCATGCTGTGAATACATTTCTAGAGGTCACATTAATTTCTGGTTCAATTGCTTTTGGAATATTAGTAGCAGAAATTCTCTATTATATTTACACACGTATTAAGCAATTTTATGGTAAAATCAAAGGAAAAACGTACAGAAAATCTTACAATATGAACAATAGAGTCTAAGGGGATGTTTCGTCATGAAAGTACAGATTATAGATAGATTATCAAGATATGTGAAAATAGATACACAATCAAATCCCGAATCGAAATCGACGCCTTCTACTGAGAAACAATGGGATTTATTACATTTATTACAAAAAGAACTGCAAAACTTTGGATTAGAAACAGAATTGGATAATAATGGTTATCTTTTTGCTACTTTAGAAAGTAACATAGAAAAAGAAGTTCCTACGGTAGGTTTCTTAGCACATGTAGATACATCACCAGATTTTAATGCGACAAATGTTAATCCTCAGATTATAGAAGATTATGATGGTCAACCTATTAAATTAGGTCAAACAAATCGAGTATTAAGTCAAGATGTATTTCCAGAACTTAAAAAATTAGAAGGTCACACTCTAATGATTACAGATGGTACATCTTTACTAGGTGCCGATGATAAAGCAGGTGTTGTAGAAATTATGGAAGCAGTAAAATACTTGCAGACCCATCCAGAAATTAAACATGGTCGCATACGTATAGCTTTTACACCTGATGAAGAAATAGGTCGTGGTCCTCACAAATTTAATGTGAAACGCTTTAATGCCGATTTCGCCTATACTATGGATGGCAGTGAGTTTGGAGAATTACAATTCGAAAGTTTTAATGCAGCAGAAGCAACAATCACTACACATGGTGTAAACGTTCATCCTGGTTCTGCAAAAAACGTTATGGTTAATGCTATTGGATTAGCACATCAATTCCATAGTCTACTACCTGCTAATGAAGTACCAGAACGTACAGAAGGTTATGAAGGATTCTATCATTTAATGAAAATAGAAGGAACAGTTGAAAAAGCTTCTTTACAATATATTATAAGAGATCATGATAGAAAATCTTTTGAACTTAAAAAGAAAAAACTTTTAGAAATTCGTGATGATATTAATATTCATTATGAAGGTTATCCAGTAAAAGTAGATATCGAAGACCAATACTATAATATGGCTGAACAAATTAAGCCACATCCGTATATTATTGATATTCCTAAAAAAGTATTTGCAGATTTAGAGATAAAACCAAATACTGCGCCTATACGCGGTGGTACTGATGGTTCTCAGCTTTCATTTAAAGGTTTACCTACACCTAATATTTTTACAGGATGTGGAAACTTCCATGGCCCATTTGAATATGCTTCTATCGATGTAATGGAAAAAGCAGTACAAGTGATTATTGGTATTGCTCAAGAAGTAACACAATATGAAAAATAACAAATAAAAAAAGTTTAGTTCATTCTTTGAACTAAACTTTTTTATTTATTTTATTCCATTAGCTGTAGTTTTTAATAATCGTAAAGCTTGAACTGTATAATGTCTAATTTGAAGACCCATTTTAAAATCTGTATATGTTTTCGGCATTTCAATAAATGTGTTAAACATGGCTGTTACGCGATGATGATTAAATATATCAAACTTATCATTAGTCGCACAAATTGCAATAGATGGTTTGTGATATTTTTCTGTAAGTTCCGCAATAGTCAATGTGGTTGTTTCAAGCATATGATCTTCTTCTTTTAAACCCTCTCCAAAGATAATTAAATCTGCCTGAGATACTAACTCATCTAAATGTGTAATTTGATTTACTAGTTCATGACTCGTTAAAATTTCTGTGTTGTATAATGCTTTCAACACCGCAGCAATACCGCCACCGGCTCCTCCACGTTCAATAGATCCTAAAGCAATATGTAATTCATTTTTCATAATCTCATTTAAGTACCACATTAAATTATCAATTTCTACTGCTTTTTTGTGTGGAATTTGATGATTATAGCTTAACTTCATAATTTCACTATTTTTTCCATACAACTTACTAGAAAAATCTGTCATCACTTGCAGTCTGACATTTTCCAATGTACTAGGCAGTCCAGAGATATCAATATGACGAATGAATTTAATCATTTGTGCGCCTTCTCGTGCGTCAAGTTCTCTATTTTCATCATCATAAAATTTAGCTCCTAAAGCTTGTAGCATCCCTACGCCACCATCAAAACTATCCATACCACCTAAAGATATAATAATATGATCTGTGTCCTTGTTTAATGCATCTAAAATAACTTCTCCTAGCCCAAAACTAGTACGTTGTTCAATTGCTTTATTACCTTTTGAAAATAAATTACTTTCAATAATTATAGTACCTTCTTCAGTTTGTCCATATATCGTTTCAATCTCATTCATATCAGCATCATGAACATTCACTTTATATTTTGTACCTGATTGCCAAAGAAATACTGAATTTAATAATTCATGACGTCCGTTAAATAAAGGTACCTGTACAATATCTGCCTGATCAATTTGACTTGCTATTGCCTCTTCCACATAACGATTCGCTTGATAACTCGAAATAATACCGTTAAATTCATCCATGGCTACTAAAATTTTCATTCTATTTTCACCTCATGCCACTTTCTATCTTTCTTAAATTCATACGTTATAACTTCATTTTCACATTATACATAGGTTCATCGCATATTTCATTTTTTACATTTTATAAATATAAAAGTCATTTAAAATGATAAAAATGTAGATATAATAAAGAGCTGGTAACAAAAAATGTACCAGACTCTTAAATCGATATATTATCTTTCTTATTCTTCAGCTTGTGCTAATGTAGATACATTAATATCACTATGACTAGCATTCCATACAGCTTTTCCATCTACAAAATAAAAAGCTTGTGGTGATTCATGTTTCACATTTGTCTTTTCAGCAATATAATCAGAAAGTTTTCTTTCTTCTTGAACTACTAGATAATATCCATCTATGTCTCTTTCATATAAAAACTTATTAAATTGATCAAATGCTGCAGCTGAAATTGGACATGTGTCACTATGTTTTAATACAAATACATCGTTATGTTCTTCTAATACTTGTTCAAACTGGTCAATCGAACTCAGCTTTATAGCCATTCTATTCACCTCTAAATTTTTTAACTTTGTCCCTTTTTTTAAATTAAACTTCTCAATGGCTACAATTATACACATTTCATCATATAATGTTAACCAAAAATTTAAATTTAGGTTTTATTCGTTTTGCTATACTTTTTCTAATTTTGTTTTAAAGTTGTGATTTCCCTTACTTAAATCTTTACCCGTTTTAGGTAGTTTCTCAACATTAATTTTTGAAAGTTGATCTTCAATCTTAATAGTTGTTTCACGTGTCTCATAATAATCAAGTAAATTATAGTACATTTCTATCGCATTTTTACGAGCATTGTTTAAATGTGAATCTGTAATATTAGTCTGATTTAAATCTTTAATCTGTTTTTGTATCAGTGGTTTTATATGCTCATTAATTGCTTTTGAAGTAGGATAATTATCCTTTTCTAAATATTTTTGAGCAGTTTTTCGTAAATTACGATTATTGTTTTCAATTTTAGATTTTAATAGATGTGCATTTTCTTGATTATTTGTTTTACGTATATCTTTTTCTACTAGTGCTCTATTTATTTCAAATGAATGTGTATAATTTAGAATTTTTTCATTTTCCACAACTGATTGATTATATAAATCTACAAATGATTTAATTTCATTTATAGATTGATGTTGCTTACTCACATGATTTAAATAATCTTTCTTTAATTGACGAGTTTTATTTGTCTTAGCCGGAAGATGTTTAGCTTCTTTTTCATACTCTTTAAACTCAGGCACTAAACGGTGATTTATATTTTTCTGTAGTCGTTCAAATGATTTTTTATTTTTATCTGTTGTATCGGTTTTACTTATATTATTTAATCGGTTCAGCTCTAATTGATTCAACACTTTTTCCACACTTTTTTGCTTAGCTTCTACTTTAGATAAGTGTTGCTTGAAGCGATTTAAATCTTCATTATTATTCTGACCACAACCCGAAAGTATCAAACAGTATAGTGAACATAATGAAAGTATTATTATTTTTTTCATTTTTGCACTCCTAACACCCGTATTATACATAAAGTTATTTATATTGAAAATAAATTATGTTATAGTATTTCAGAATTTGTATAATAATTTAATTGAAGGAGTTACACATGTATGCATCTGTTCAATCATTTATAAATTGTTCCAACGGCAATGATTATCATCAGTTGTACGAAGACACTAAAGCTCTGTTATTTAACTTGTTAGATTCTCCAGTAAAATTTACACAACATATCGGAGGAACAAAACATTTTTCTTATCCCACAGAACCGATTTTAGATGTTTTAGTTGGAGTCAACAATCTCCATGATATTACATCTCTTGATGAAAAGAGATTGAATTATGTAGGCTTTTATCGATTACACCACCCTTATAAAAAGAAAGTGATGATGGCAAAATTTGATAATATGATCAATCTTAAGCAAATAATACGATTACATATTATTCAAATAGATACGCCCTTATTCACTCAATATTTAGCTATAGATCACGTACTGTCTACACAAAAACACGTAGCACAGATGTTTTCTAATCAGAAAAATAAATTTATCAATCTAAACTCAACAATCCGATACTACGAAAACCAAAAACAGAAATTTTTTGATAATTTGTATCATACACTTTAATGATATACAAATTGTTTTAAACTCTTTTAGCAAAACATATGTAAAGTTGCTATAATAAAGTTTAGATTATAGAAGAGAAGAAAGGATGTACTTATGTTAGAACAAGAAGACATCTTAAAAGATTTAAAATCTTTAGTACCTGACAATATTATTAAAGTTAATGAACCGTTAAAACGTTATACATACACGAAAACTGGTGGAAATGCAGATTTTTACCTTTCACCTACTGAAAATGAGCAAGTACAAACTATCGTACGTTATGCTCATGAACATCAATTACCTGTTACATATTTAGGGAATGGTTCAAATATTATTATTCGCGAAGGCGGTATCAGAGGTATTGTGATTAGTCTATTATCTCTTAATCATATTAATGTCTCAGATGATGCAATTATAGCAGGAAGCGGTGCAGCAATTATAGATGTATCAAGAGCGGCAAGAGATCACGTTCTTACCGGCTTAGAATTTGCTTGTGGCATTCCTGGTTCTGTTGGTGGTGCTGTTTATATGAATGCAGGCGCCTATGGAGGAGAAATTAAAGATTGCATCGATTATGCTTTATGTGTAAATGAACACGGCGATTTGATACAACTTACTAAAGAACAATTACATTTAGACTATAGAAATAGTGTCGTTCAAAAACAACATTTAGTAGTTCTTGAAGCAGCATTTACTTTAGAACCAGGCAACTTGAACGAGATTCAAGCTAAAATGGATGATCTTACAGAACGTCGTGAATCTAAACAGCCACTTGAATACCCGTCATGCGGTAGTGTATTCCAACGTCCTCCAGGTCATTTTGCTGGAAAATTAATTCAAGATTCAAATCTTCAAGGTCATCGTATTGGTGGCGTAGAAGTCTCAACTAAACATGCTGGGTTTATGGTAAATGTCGATAATGGTACAGCAACTGATTATGAGAATTTAATTCATCACGTACAAAAAGTCGTGAAAGAAAAGTTTGATGTTGAATTACATCGTGAAGTTCGAATCATTGGCGAATATCCAGAGTCAGAGTAAATTCTCAATGTTAGGAGATGTGAAACAATGCTAAAAGTTTATGGTTCTCTCGTAGACAATGAAACACGTTGTATTCACTATCATACATTTCTTGACATTATAGCGATTAAATTTAAATGTTGTGAAAAGTATTATCCTTGTTATCAATGTCATAACGAACATGAATCTCATAACATTCAGCGTTGGTCAGCAGAGGAATTTCATAAAAAGGCGATACTTTGTGGAGTTTGTCAAAATGAACTCTCTATTCATGAATACATGATGACTGAAACATGTCCAAATTGCCAAGCACATTTTAATTCACGTTGTAAATTTCACTATCATTTATATTTTGAAATTTAATACTTAAATTAAATGATATATAGAATAACATATAAAGACAAAGTATTTTGGCAAGACTCTTGAGGGAACAGGACAAACTAAAGACTACAGACTAAAGTTGTCCCCTAACAAATCGAGCCAACCATACGAAGTATTGTAAATAAAGAAGCCAGTAA
>NZ_KV827232.1:114015-135847 GCF_001836075.1 Staphylococcus sp. HMSC035D11 | reverse complement strand
TGAATTTATAATAAACTCATTTATTGGCTATTTTTCTAGGATGTATGTCCCACTCTTTTATTTATTCTAAACTTAATATCCTAGATTTATTTTTTAGTTTTATCAATTACTTTTTCTAATTCATCAATCTGTTTTACTGTTGTTGTTGTTGAGCCTGAAGCAAAATACCATAATTTAGGATCTAATTCATAAACATTGTTATTTTTAACTGCTGTTACATCTTTAATAACATCATTTTTTAATACTTGTTTAGCTGTCGATTTTCCACCCACAACTGACCCGCGATCCATTGCTAAAATGATATCTGGATCATGATTACTGATATATTCATTATTAATGTTTTGACCATGTGGACTTATTTTAACGTGTTTATCTGCTGGTTTAAAGCCTAGTGTATTAAATACCAAATCACCAAATCTTCCGCCTGGTCCGAATGTAGAAAGTTCTCCTTCATTAACTAAAAGATACATTACAGATTTATCGAAATTCTTAGTTTGTTTTTTCATATCTGAAATTTTTTGATCTAATTTTGTATTCATATCTTTTGCTTTATCTTCTTTGTTATAAATTTTACCTAGATTTTCTGTGTTCTTTTTCATATCTTTAATATAATGATCTTCACTTGCGCCTACATAGACAACTTTAGCTTTAGGCGCTGCTTTTTTAAACTCATCTAGATTTTTCTGAGTGGCTGCTCTACTTGAAATATAAATAACATCCGGTTTAGCTTCAGCTATTTTATCGAAATTTATTTCTTTTAAATTACCAGTATTAATATATTTATCCTTTTTAAATTCACTTAGAAAACTTGGTAAAGATTCATTATTTTCGCCTTTTGGTAAGCCTTTCACTTTATCAGCTACACCCATTTCTTTCAAAACATCTAATGCTCCATAATCTAGAACAACCGCGTTCTTAGGATTTTTAGGCACTTTCACAGTGTTACTAATTTTTTTATCCTCATTACTACTTTCGTCATTTCCACTTGCTGAAAAGCTATTTTTAATTGAAACTGTATCTTTTGAATCATTTTCATTATTTGATTTATTACCAGAATTATTACTACACGCTGATAATACTAAAGCTAAAGTTAAGACTAAAAATAAGACTGTTTTCTTCATATGTATTTCTCCTTTTATAAGTTAAATTTGGCACTCAATTTTTCAACTATTTTCTTTTATATTTTCTAAGCATCACCCCTTTAAATATAAAAATATTTATCTCATTTTAAAAGATAACCTCATCATAGTATAAACAAATACGTTGGCCTCTAATTTCTTCTACATGAACATCCATTTCATACAAATCTCTTAACACATTTGTTTCAATTATACTATCTTTTGGGCCAGATTTAACAATTTCACCTTTCTTTAGTGCAACAATGTAATCTGAATAACAAGATGCAAAATTAATATCGTGGAGTACAATAACAATCGTTTTATTTAAATCGCGACACAATGTTCGAAGTATCTGCATAATTTGAACTGAATGTTTCATATCTAAATTATTTAACGGTTCATCTAACAAAATGTATTCTGTATCTTGAGCAATTGTCATAGCAATATACGCACGTTGTCTTTGTCCTCCAGATAGTGTTTTTATATTTCTATCTTTGATTTCCCTTAGATGTAGTAAATCAATGGCATATGCAACTTTCTCATGATCTTCTTTTTTCATTCGACCTTTTGAATAAGGAAAACGCCCAAAATTTACAAGCTGTTCTACAGTGATATTCATATCAGTATGATTTGTTTGTTTTAAAATACTTAACTTTTTTGCTAATTCATCACTTTTATAATCATCAATTAATTTATTTTCAATATTAATTGTACCGTTCTGATATTCAAATAATCGACTTACTGCTGATAGAAGTGTACTTTTTCCTGCTCCATTTGGACCTATCAAAGAGGTTAACTTACCCTTTTGTATATCAACATTTATATCTTTCAAAATAGATTTACTCTGAATTTTTTTATCTAAATTTCTAATCTGAATCAATCTTCATTCCTCCTTTTAATAAGTAAGTATATGAAGTAAATACCTCCAACTAAATCTATAATAAGACTAAATTCAGTGGTAGCTTTAAACATATTTTCTATAATCCACTGAGCTATAAATAAACTAATCCAACTTATAAGAATCGTTGCGGGTAAAATATATTTATGTTCATATGTTTTCATGAATTCATGCGCTAAATTGACTGTTAATAATCCTAAAAATGTAACAGGACCTACTAAAGCAGTAGATATTGATACTAATAAAGCCACTAAAATTAATAAAAGTTTTGTCATTTTTTCATATGATACACCTAAGTTAATAGACTGATCTTTCCCTAGTAATAACACATCTAAATAAGGTCTTAATATAAAAGCAATTACAATTAAAATAATTAAAAGTATACTTGAAATAAGAACAAGTTTAGAATTAGAAGCGTCAAAACTTGCAAACATCGCACTTTGAACGGTTAAAAAGTCATCTGGATTCATAATAAGTTGAATAAATCCAGTGATACTACGGAAAAATGTTCCTAATACTACCCCAACAAGTAAAATAAAATAAACCGAAAAATGTCCTAATTTAAACATGCCTTGAAATAATACTAAAGAAAAAAGAACCATCACTACGAGAGTTAGAAGAAAATTCAAATAAGTATTTGTCACTACACTGGCTTGTGTACCTAATAAGAACACAGGCAAGACTTTAATAAATAAATAAACTGAGTCTAATCCCATAATTGAAGGAGTAAGTAATCTATTCGCAGTGATAGATTGGAAAATAACAACTGCCGTACTAATAGATCCACCAACAAGTAAAATTAAAACTAATTTTCTTATTCGACTTTCAAACTGATATTGAAAAATTTCAAAATCCAAACCTACTAGTAAGTAGAAAGCAGCCATGCAAATCGTAAAAAGAAAGAGAATTAATATTTTTTTATTAGCACTAATTTGCATAATTATTTCTACCTTTCATCAATAAAACTAAGAAAATAATCGTTCCAAATACTCCTATTGTTAAACCAATATTTATTTCATAAGGGTAAACAATTAATCTACCAATAATATCGGAAAACAATACAAATATAGAACCTAGCATTAATGTATGAGGTAATGCATTTTTCAAGTGGTCGCCTCTATACATTGAAATAATATTAGGAACAATTAAACCTAAAAATGGTAATGTTCCAACTGTCACGACAACTAATGCTGTCAATGTTGCAGTGATTAAAAGCGCAATATTTATAATTTGTTCATATTTAACACCTAAATTATGACTAAAATCTTTGCCCATTCCAGCAATCGTAAAGTGATTGGCAAATATATAAGCGATAATTAATAAAGGAATAACTAAATATAAAATTTCATAACGGCCGCTTGTAATAACAGCAAAATTCCCATTCAACCAATTATTAATACTTTGTAGTGCATTCGTTCTTAATGCTATAAAAGTGGTAAAACTTGAAACAATGCCACCAATCATAATACCTAAGAGCGGGACAAAAATAACTTCTTTCACTTTTATAAAATTGATTAGTTTAACGAATAAAAATGTTCCTCCTAGGCTTAATGCAACTGCAAAAGTCAATTTGATCAATATATGACCTTTTGGGAAAAATATGAGTGAAAGTAATATTCCTAATTTTGCCCATTCCATTGTTCCAGCTGTAGTAGGACTTACAAATTTATTTTGCATCATCTGTTGCATAACTAGTCCTGCTAAAGCAAGAGAACTTCCAGATAAAAGAATACTTATAGTTCTAGGAATACGACTAGAAAATAAAATATTTTTCTGATTATCTGACAAATGAAAAAGATCAGTTATTGATAATTGACTTACGCCAATAAATAAAGAAAGTATACTTAATATCACTAAAATGATTAATAATGTATAACCTTTGAATAGAAACCTCATTCGTAATGCTCCTTAGTATATATACCATTTCCATTGAAAATGATTATCATTTAACTATATATTAAATTGTCATAATAAATTTTTCAATAGTAATACTAATATTCTTTTATTTTTTATAGAGAAATTAAAAAAACTAATTGCAGTGATGATTCTACAATTAGTTTTTCTAAAATTAGTTATTATTCTAATCTTCAAAAATAAAATCTTCGTCTTGTAAAGCTTCCACGTTAAGTGCTAATGTATAGCCGTCTCCTTTTACTGAGAAAAAGTCATGATTTTTTGTTGATGTATCTAATGCATTTTCAATAATAGGATTAAACTCTTTTTCTTCAAAATAAGGTTCAAATCCTAAGTTTGATAAAGCTTTATTCCCATTATATTGTACATAATTTAATACATCTTCAGTTAAACCGATATCATCATATAGCATATGTGTATATGAGACCTCATTTTTATATAGTTCTTCTAACAATTTATACATTTCTTTATCAGCTTTTTGCTTTTCATTTTCTGATAGCTCATTACGTAAACTTTGAGCATCTAAACCGGTAAAAACTCCATGAATTGATTCATCAAGTAAAATTTTTCTAATAATTTCACCAGAAGTTGTCATTTTTCCTTGACCCGCAAGATAAAGTGGATAATAGAAACCAGAATAGAACAAGAACGTTTCTAAGAAAACACTTGAAACTCTTGCCATATATTGATCAAAAATAGAGGCTTCTTTTCCCCAAAGTTTATGATAATTAGAGATAATTTTATCAGATTTATATTTTAAATGAGGCTCTTCAATTACCCAAGTATCTAATAGATAATTTGTTTCACTAGATGGAAGTAACGTTGTAAAAATATGTGAATAACTTTTAGCATGAATTTGTTCCATCATTTGCATAAATGAATAAACTGCTTTTTTACGTAAATCCGTTGTATGTAGCATAATTAATGGCATACCATCATCCGCTTGATGTGTATCTAATCCAGTTAAACCTGCTAAAGCACGTTTAAACGTATTTTTTTCATCCTCTGTTAGTGTCTTCCAACTTGCTATATCCTTTGAAACTTTAAATTCTGTTTCTACCCACATTTGTGAAATGTTTTGACGCCAAAACATATTTGTCATATCTTCTTGAGTATTCCAATTGACGGCCTTCATTAATAAAATCCTCCTCTATTTATTAACCATTACATTATTTAAGAGGATAAGATTAAAATGCTTCTCTATGAGAATAATTTAATCTTTCCTCTAAATATTTATTTCACTATTAATTAAATTGCACAACTTGTACATTCTTCAACACTTAATAATTTATTACGTGTATAGTATAAAGATTTCAATCCTTTGTGATGTGCGTATACGTATAATCGTGACAATTCACGTGTTGAAATTTCAGAATTAACATATAAAATTGTTGAAATCCCTTGGTCCACATGTGTTTGAATTGTTGAAATTAAATCTATAAGTTTCATTTGATCAGTATTAAATGCTGATTTATAGTACCACATTGTTTCAGGTGATAAGAAAGGCATTGGATAAAATGTTTCAGCATTTCCGTACGTACGTCGTTCAATTTGATCTACGATTGGCATGACCGAACTAGTTGCATTCTGAACATATGAAATACTTTGAGTTGGTGCAATAGCTAATCGATAAGCATGATATAAACCATATTCTTGTACTTGTTGTTGTAATAATTTCCAGTCTTCTGATGTAGGAATTTGCATATTAGCAAATAATTCTTTTACTTTTTCAAATTGTGGCACGAACTCTTGTGATGTATAAAAATCAAAATATTTGCCACTTGCATAATCTGATTTATCAAAATCTTGATATGCTTCTCCACGTTCTTTAGCAATTTCCATAGAACGTTCAATTGAATAATAGTTCATCATCATAAAGAAAATATTAGCAAAATCTTTGGCTTCTTCAGATTCATAGCCAATTTTATTTTTCGCTAAATAGCCATGTAAGTTCATTACACCTAAACCTACAGAATGTAACTCATTATTTGCTTTTTTCACACCTGGTGCATTTTGAATATTTGCTTCGTCACTTACTACTGTTAATGCATCCATTCCAGTATGTACTGAATCTCTGAATTTACCCGTTTCCATTACATTCACTATGTTCAATGAACCTAAATTACATGAAATATCACGTTTAATTTCATCTTCAATTCCATAGTCATTAATAATTGACGTTTCCTGTAATTGGAAAATTTCAGTACATAAATTACTCATTTTAATTTGACCAATATTTGAATTCGCATGTACTTTATTCGCATTATCTTTAAACATTAAATATGGATAGCCTGATTGCAGTTGTGTTTGAGCAATCATATTCAACATTTCTCGTGCATCTTTTTTCTTTTTAAGAACATTAGGATTAGCTACAAGTTCATCATAATATTTTTCAATATCAATATCGTCTAATGTCACTCCATATTCTTGTTTTACAGTATGAGGTGCAAACATATAAAAGTCTTTACCTTCTTTAGCTAAATCAAAGAATTTAGATGGAACAATAAGACCAGTGGAAATTGTTGATAGACGTAAGTCTTCATCGGCATTTACTTTTTTAGTATCTAAGAATTCTTCAACATCATAATGGAAAATGTTTAAATATACTGCTCCAGCTCCAGGACGTTGACCTAATTGATCAGCATAACTAAATCCACCCTCTAATGCTTTTGCTACAGGTAATACACCTTTAGCTACGCCTTTAATACCTTTAATTGCTTCACCACGTGCACGTAATTTAGATAAATTGATAGCCACGCCACCACCAATTTTACTTAATTGTTTAGCAGTAGAATCTATGAAATTAATTGAGTTTAGACTATCATCAACTTCTAGTAAAAAACATGAAACAAGCTCTCCACGACGTGCGCGTCCTGCATTTAAAAATGTAGGTGTAGCAGGTTGATAACGTTGTTCAATCATCGCTAAAATAAATTGTTTAGCTTGTTCTTTATTACCATCTGCTAAATATAGAGCAACTATGGCAACATGTTGATTATAGTCTTCTAAGTACTTAGATTTATCATTTGTTTTTAAAGCATAATCTTTATAAAATTTGCTTGCAGACATATAACTAGCAAATTCAAAATTAATAGATTTTGCGAATTCGATAATTTCTATTAAATCTTCTTCGCTATACTTCTTAAATACATTAAAGTAAAAATGATTATCTACTAAGTAATGTAAACGTTCAATTTCACTATCAAAGTAAATTGTTTTATCGCTAATTTCTTCTAAGTAAACGTTTAAAGCTTCTTGATCTTTCTCAAGATTAAAAAAGCCATTGTCTTTACGTTTAGTTACTTCATTGTTTAGTTCAATATGATTGTACTTTTTCTCGTCCATAATCTTCATTGAAATGCCCCACCTTATCTCTAAATTCGATAACATCTTTATTTGTACCTTGAACCTCAAATTTCATTAATAAAGGCACATGGTATGTTTCAGAAATTGTTCGACCTGCTTTCGCAAAGTTTTGTCCCCAGTTACGATTACCACTAGCAGCAACAGCACGTATATGGGCATGATTAACTTCTAGAAAAGACTGTACTTCCTTAGGAACTTCACCAAAACCAATTGTACCTGTAACTAAAATATAAGGTTCTTCTATTCTATCCTTACAATTGTCTTTATTGATTTCTAATACATTTTTAATTTCACTACGTTTTATAAATCTTCGTACATTTCCTGAAAAAGAGAAATAAACTACTTTCATAGGAACGCCCTCTTTCGACAATCTTATTAATTAAAAAGAAGTTCTCTTAGTCTTATAAGAAAACTTACTTTTAGAACGAATATCATTTCGTTAACTTAATCAAGTTAATACTACATATTGTGTTTCTAATTATTAATCTTTAAAAATCATTATTTATAAATCGTTCATGTAAATAGTGTAGATTCCGAAAAAACCAATCCAAATAAGTGTGAAATTGCTACTAAAATGAATTATTCATACAATCTTTCTATTTTCCTCAAACACAACATATTGTGTCTCAATTCAAAACCCAACACTATATTCTGTGTTTCATTATACATAAATGATACCCTAATTAAAAGTTAATATTTGATGTCAAATGTTCGTGAAATCGGTTAAAGGTGCATCATAGCTATATTAAAAACTAAGAAAATTTTATTTTAGTTTTTTTAAGGTATTTCACTTGATTTTTTGCCTACCATTACTAAACCTTATTCATTCGGGATTTCTAGTACATAAGAATGTAAATCATAATATATTGCTAACCATTTATTAAAAAAATAACTCATTTTTTATATTAAAAGCCGAATGAATTTCTATTTTACGAATTAAAAATTTAGAGTATATTTAATCGCATTAAGAACATATGTTCGTTATCATTATAGTTTTTCTTTTTTATCTTTGCAAGTACTTATGCATCCACAAATAAATTATGCTAATATATAGACGTTAAATTTTTATAAATGAGGAGATATGCTTTGAATCCTAAGGTAAAAGGTATTATTGCTATTTTAATTTCTGCTATTGGTTTTAGCTTTATGTCTGTTTTTTTTAGACTAGCCGGAGACTTACCTGTATTTCAAAAATCTTTAGCAAGAAATTTGGTAGCCATGTTTATTCCATTATTTTTCATAATAAAATATAGGCAACCTATATTGGGTAAAATGAGTAGTCAACCCCTTTTAATGACTAGATCGACGTTAGGTCTTATAGGGGTATTACTAAATATTTACGCTATTGATCACATGGTGTTAAGCGATGCTGATACTTTAATGAAGCTTAACCCTTTTTGGACTATTTTATTAAGTTTGATATTTTTAAAAGAGAATATTAAAAAGTATCAAATTATAGCTATGCTAATTGCTATTTTTGGTATGTTATTCATTGTTAAACCAGAATTTTCTTCAACTATGTTCTCTTCTTTAGCCGGTTTATTCTCAGGTATCTTCGCTGCATCTGCATATACTTGTGTACGAGCACTAAGTAAACGTGAAGCACCTTATACTATTGTATTTTATTTTTCATTATTTTCAGTCATCGTTCTTATTCCATTTTCTATTGCAACATATGAACCGATGACAAAGTTACAAATTATATATTTATTAGGAGCTGGCTTATCAGCAGCAGTAGGACAAATTGGTATTACATTAGCATATAGTTTTGCTCCAGCAAAAGACATTTCTATTTTTACATATGCTTCTATATTATTTACTGCATTATTTGGCTTTATATTATTTGGAGAAACACCAGACTTCTATGCATTTATAGGTTATATCATTATTATTGGCGCTAGTTACTTTATGTTTGAAAAAGCACGTAGACAATCTAATACATCTAACAATTAGGAGGAAAATTATGACACAAGGTCGCAATAAAGAAGAATTACAAGATATTACATTACTAGGCAATCAAAATAATAAATATGAATTTGACTATACACCCCAAGTACTCGAAACTTTTGATAATAAACATCAAGGAAGAGATTATTTTGTAAAGTTTAATTGTCCAGAATTCACTTCTCTTTGCCCTATCACTGGACAACCCGATTTTGCTACAATTTATATTTCATATATACCAAATATAAAAATGGTAGAATCAAAATCACTAAAATTATATTTATTTAGCTTTAGAAATCATGGTGATTTTCACGAAGATTGTATGAATATTATCATGAATGACTTAATTGACTTAATGGATCCTCATTATATAGAAGTGTGGGGTAAATTCACGCCACGTGGTGGTATTTCAATAGATCCATATACAAATTATGGTCGCCCAAATTCTAAATATGAAAAGATGGCCGAACATCGTTTAATGAATCACGATATGTATCCTGAAAAAATAGATAATCGATAACATGTTTTTTAACTCCTTTTATTTTTACTAATGTAATATAAAAGGAGTTATTTTTATTCTAGATTTTTTTAATAAACTATTGCGATTTATTAAATTAAAGCGTATTTTAATATTATCGCTAAAATTTATAAAGATATAAGTTCATGAGCAATAAAAACTTTTATTTTTATAAGTTATTATATTTTATTTGACTGAAAATTCTAAAAATTTATATTTTTAAGAAATTCTTGTGAGATGTAATTGTACAATCTTATTTACATAGTAATCAGTCATATTAGGAAAGAAAGGAGTGGGATGTTAATGGCAACAAATAACTCCCATGAACAAACAATTCAATCAATACCACAGAAAGGATTTTTCGGTCATCCTAGAGGACTAGGTGTGCTCTTTTTCGTAGAATTTTGGGAAAGATTCAGTTACTACGGTATGCGTGCGATGCTCATATTTTATATGTATTTCGCAATACACCAAAATGGATTAGGTATTGATCAAACTACAGCAATGTCGATTATGTCAGTATATGGAGCACTTATTTACATGTCTTCTATTCCTGGCGCATGGATTGCTGATAGAATTACAGGCACACGTGGTGCTACTTTATTAGGTGCTGTACTTATTATTATTGGACATATCTGTTTAAGTTTACCATTTGCTTTATTTGGTTTATTCTCATCAATGTTCTTTATTATTATCGGATCAGGTTTAATGAAACCTAATATTTCAAATATTGTAGGTCGTTTATATCCTGAAAATGATACACGTATTGATGCAGGTTTCGTTATTTTCTATATGTCTGTTAACTTAGGTGCATTAATTTCACCTATTATACTGCAACATTTTGTAGATATACGTAATTTCCATGGTGGCTTCCTTCTAGCAGCTATTGGTATGGCATTAGGTCTTGTTTGGTATTTGTTATTTAATAGAAAGAATTTAGGTAGTGTTGGAATGAAACCTACTAACCCACTATCTAAAGAAGAAAAGCGTAAATATGGAATGATTATCGGTATCATAGTAGCAATTGTGATTATCGTATTATTAGTTACATATTATACCCATACCCTTTCATTCGATTTAATTAGTAATACTGTATTAGTTCTAGGAGTAGCTTTACCAATCATTTACTTTACAACTATGCTTCGTAGTAAAGACGTTACCGATGTAGAACGTTCTCGAGTTAAAGCATTTATACCTTTATTTATTTTAGGTATGTTATTCTGGTCAATTCAAGAACAAGGTTCTAACGTTTTAAATATTTATGGTTTAGAACGTTCTGACATGCAACTCAACTTATTTGGTTGGACAACTCGATTTGGGGAAGCTTTGTTCCAATCTATCAATCCATTATTTATTTTATTATTTGCACCCGTTATTTCTATGATTTGGTTAAAAATGGGTAAAAAGCAACCTTCTTTAGCTATTAAATTTAGTATTGGTACATTACTAGCAGGTTTATCATACATTCTAATTGGATTAGTTGGTTTAGGTTATGGACATACACAATTCTCAGTTAACTGGGTTATTTTATCATATGTAATCTGTGTTATTGGGGAACTTTGTTTATCACCTACAGGTAATAGTGCTGCTGTTAAACTTGCACCTAAAGCATTTAATGCTCAAATGATGAGTGTATGGTTATTAACAAATGCTTCAGCGCAAGCGATTAATGGTACATTAGTAAAATTAATTAAACCACTTGGTCAAACGAATTATTTTATTTTCTTAGGAACAGTTGCTATTGTGATTACTCTTATCATTTTAGTTTTCTCACCTAAGATTACAAAAGCTATGAAGGGTATTCACTAAGTAAATACAAAATAGTAAAAAGTACTTCTAGTTATGACATCTAGAAGTATTTTTTTACTTATATATTTAAAATTATAAAATTCAGGGTAAATATTTATAATATCATTTTAAATGAAAGTAGGTTTAACTATGGAGCAACAGTATAATCATGGGGTATTATTTTACCATGAACATAGCGGACTTAAAGATATATATGATGGATTGGGTGAAGTCGCTAAATCACTAACTCAGTTATGTAAGCATCTTTCAATACAATTAAGTGAAAATGAAGGTGACATTGAAAGATATTGTAAAGAAATAAAAGATCATACTTATAGTAAAGATATTGATATCGTTTTTATATTGGGAGGAGACGGTACAGTTAACGAATTGATTAATGGTGTGATGAAATATGATCTAGACCTTCCTATAGGTATCATTCCAGGAGGAACATTTAATGATTTTACTAAAACATTAAACTTAAATCCTGACTTCAAAAAAGCTAGTGAGCAATTATTGTCTTCACATGTTGAGTCATATGATGTTATGAAAGTAAATGATAATTATGTACTTAACTTTGTCGGACTAGGACTTATTGTGCAAAATGCTGAAAATGTTCAAGAAGGACGTAAAGATATCTTTGGAAAATTAAGTTATGTTGGTTCTACTGTGAAAACACTTATGAATCCCGAACATTTTGATTATATATTGACAGTAGACGACAAAGAATATAAAGGAAATACGTCTATGCTAGTGATAGCAAATGGACCTAATATTGGTGGCAGTCGCATTCCACTTACAGATCTTTCTCCACAAGATGGAAAATTAAATAGTTTTATATTTGAACAACAAAGTTTTAGTATTTTAAACGATATTTTCAAAAAAAGAGATAGCATGAATTGGAATGAAATTACCGAAGGAATTAATCATATTCCAGGTTCTCACATAACATTACGCACTGATCCAAATATGAAAGTAGATATTGATGGAGAAATTAATTTAGAAACACCTATCACCATTGATGTGTTACCTAAAGCAATCAATATCCTTACTTTTTCGAATGATGAGAAATAACAACTATATCATAATCAAAAGGTATGTATGAATGCTTCAAGCTTCATACATACCTTTTTACTTTAATTATTATTTAAAAACATTGCTTCTACATCTTTCCAGCCATTCACTCGTTTAAAACGTGTTTCATTTATATTATGTGCAGCCGTAAAGATAATAGGTTCTCCTTCAAAAATTTGAAGCTGACGAGGATTATCATCTATTAAATAATCTGTTTTAACAATATTTTTTCTTCCACAAAAAATAAAATGCTGTGGATCTAAAAATGGAAAATATTCTAGTAACCATTCATATTTATCATGAAATGAGGTGGGTACATCCATTGCTGCTGTAGCAATATATACATCATAATGCTCATTAAGTTTTTCTACCACCTCTTGAGCATGTGGTATCACTTTAAGATGTCTAAAAAACTCTGGCGCTCTTAAAATATCTCTTACTAACCCATCATGTTCAGGAATCACATGGTTTAATTTCTGACCATGTAACGATTCCATTGTAATTCCTAATTTAGTTTCAATATTAACTGCTTCAATAATTGCACCTAAAGTATCTGCTAATACTTCATCCATATCTATTGCTATAGATTTACGTGCCATGCTATCACTTCCTTAGTTATCTTTTGCACATTTTCAAAGTATAGCAAAAAACCTTTAATTCGTCATGAATCGCAATTAAAGGTTTTTCCTTAGTTTAATAATTAAATTGTTTTAATACTTCAATCATTTTATTATTTTGTTCTTCAAATCCAATTGTAATACGTACTCCATTAGGAAAAGGTCTAGTGATACAGCCAACGTTTAATAATTCATTATACAATGCTTGTGGCTTATCTGTTACTACAAATACAAAGTTCGTTTGACTAGGTAAAAAGTGTTTACTTTGTTCAATGTTATAGAACTTTTCACGTTCTTTTGCATTTTTTCTAGTAATCTCTTTTAAATAATCTTGATCTTCTAATGCTGCAATCGCTGCATATTTTGAAATTCGTGTCACATTAAATGGTGGACGAATGATATTCCATTTTTCAATGGCTTCATTTGTTGCCACAACATATCCTACACGTAAACCTGCTAATCCATATGCTTTAGAAAATGTTCTTAATAAAAATGCATTATCAAAGCGTTCTTGTAGTTTTAATGTATCAGGATAATCTTCAGCAGTGACGAATTCGAAATATGCTTCATCAATTAAGACTGGCACATGACTTGGAACACGTTCCAAAAATGACTCTAATTCATCATGACTAAAATATGTACCTGTAGGATTATTAGGATTACATAACCATACTAATGAGGTATCAGAATTAACCTCTTTTAAAATTCCTTCCAAATCAAATCCGCCATTTTTTAACGGTACTTTTACAACTTTAGCTGATTCAACAATCGCATTATGATAATATTGTCCAAAAGTAGCTTCACTTGTCACAATTTTATCTCCCGGTGTTAAAACTGCTCTAGAAATCATGAGTATTACTTCATCTAAACCTGCGCCAAATAAAATTCGAGATTCATCAACATTTAAATGCTTACTAATTGCTTTTCGTAATGATGGAGAGCCTGTTTCCGGATAGTAAAATAATTCATCTAAGTGAGCCTCAATTGCTTCTTTTACACGAGGTGATGGTCCATATAAATTTTCATTCGATGCTAGTTTATATAACTCACCTTCTATACCAAATTTTTCTTTAAGTGCTTGCGGTGATAACCCAGGTTGATATGCCGATAATTGTTGTAATTGTTTTTTCATTTATGATCACTCCTATATAAATTAAGTTACTTTCCTTTTTCACTTATTAATTAAAATAGTACCATAAATTATCGATTTATACTTTATGTGTTAAAAAGCTCATAGATAAAATGTATCTATGAGCTTTTTACAAATTTAATGTGCCAATCCTTCTTTTTCTAAATATTGTTTAGCAACTTTATATGGATCTTCATTTTTCACTGTCACTTTATAATTCATTTCTTGCATTTGTTCATCCGTAATTTTATTTGATAATTGATTTAAAGCTTTTTTAATTTCCGGATGTTCTTTTAGAAACTTTTCTTTAAACATTGGAGCACCTTGATAAGGTGGGAAAACATGTTTATCATCTTTAAGTACTACCATATCATATTGTTTTAATTCAGCATCTGTAGAATACGCATCAATAAGATTAATGTCACCTTTCTCTACTGCCGTATAACGTAGTTTAGGTTCCATTTGTTTAATATTAGAAAGATTCAAGTTATATTTTTTAGCTACTGCTTTATAACCATCATCTCTATCTTTAAATTCCATAGTAAATCCTGGTTTAAGTTGACCTTGTACTTTACGTAAATCACCAATTGATTGTAAATTATATTGTTTAGCAAAATCTCTTTTAACAGCTAACGCATAGGTATTATTATATTTCATTGGTTTAAGCATCGTCATATCATATTTTTTCTCTAAACTTGCTTTAGCTTGGTGATATACATCAGCTTCTTTTTTAGATTTTAGATCCTCTTTAGTAAGTTCTCCTAGTACTGTACCTGTAAATTCTAAGTACCCATCTATATCGTCTGATTTTAACGCATTAAATAAGAATGAGGTTTTACCCATACCACTTTTAACATTAACTGTATCATGTGTTTCCTCTTCAATTAATATTTTATACATATTCGTAATAATTGAAGGTTCAGAACCTAATTTTCCTGCCATAGTAATCGTTGCACCTTTTTTACCAAAGAGTGGAACAACAATAACAAGTAAGATAATTAATAGAATAATACCTAGTGTAATAAGAAGTTTTTTATAAGATAATTTCGCCATATAACGCAATATAAAATCAAATAAAATAGCTAATAATGCAGCTGGAATAGCGCCAATCAATATAAGTGCTGTATTGTTACGATCAATGCCTAATAAGATCAAATCCCCTAATCCACCTGCTCCAATTAATGCAGCTAATGTAGCTGTACCAATAATAAGCCCCATAGCTGTACGTATACCTGCCATAATGACTGGCATTGCAATAGGTAACTCGACTTTAGTTAAACGTCGCATTGGTTTCATACCGATACCTTTGGCTGCTTCTGTTAGAGAAGGCTCTACTTCTTTAATACCTGTATATGTATTTCTTAAAATAGGTAATAGCGCATATACTACTAATGCAATAATTGCTGGAACTTTTCCTATACCAAAAATTGGAATCATTAATCCAAGTAAAGCAAGGGATGGAATAGTTTGTAATACCGCTGCAATATTCATTACCACTTCAGATAAACGCTTTGTTTTAGTTAAAGCAATACCAAGTGGTACTGCAATTAAAATTGCGATAAATAAAGCAATAAAAGAAATTTGTATGTGCTCAAAAATTGTTCTTAGTAATTCTCCTCTACGATCATTGAGCGTTGTTAAAAATTCGTTCATGCTTTAACCCTCCTTATCATTTTTAGATAGATAGTCAAAAACATCTTCTCTTCTTAATAATGACTGTGTTAAAGCATGATTATTTTCTACAATGACTGCTTCATGTTTAGCAAGTATCTCGTAAGTATCTTGAAGTTTCATACTATCTTTTATAATTGAGTATCCTTGTTTTTCGTCATATTCAGTAAGTGTTCTTGTAAGATTTAGATCGGAGATTTTTGAATTATTGATATCTTTATGTAAGTGATCGCCCATAAACTCTCGAACAAATTGATTTTTAGGGTGCTCTTGGAATCCTTCAGGTGTGTCAATTTGTTCAACACGACCATCATTTAATAAACAAATACGATCTCCTAATTTCATTGCTTCTTGTATATCGTGTGTTACAAAAATAATTGTCTTTTTAATTTTCGTTTGTAATTCTAATAAATCATCTTGTAATTTTTCTCTACTAATGGGGTCTAACGCACTAAAAGGTTCGTCCATTAATATTACTGGAGGATCAGCTGCTAATGCTCTTACCACGCCTACACGTTGACGTTGTCCTCCCGATAATTCATCTGGTTTACGATCTCGGTATGTATTTGGATCTAATCTAACCATATCTAATAATTCATCTACACGTCGATGAATATCTTTGTCTTTCCACTTTTTCATTTGAGGAACTTGTGCGATATTTTCTTTAATCGTCATATGTGGAAATAATGCGATTTGTTGTAGTACATATCCAATATCCCAACGCATCTCATAAACTGGATAATCACTCACTGGCTTATCTTTAAAATAAATGTATCCTTCACTTAACGGTATTAATCGATTAATCATTTTTAAAGTAGTTGTTTTTCCACAACCTGAAGGTCCGATTAAAATAAAAAATTCTCCTTCATTAATCTTAAAACTCACATCATCAACTGCAACATTCGTTCCATAACGTTTTGTTACATTTTTAAACTCTATCATCTTGTCACCTTCATTTCCTTCACATCACTATAAAATTTATATTGCTTATTTTCTATTAAATCATGTTTATTGATAAATTCATACTTAATAGATTTAAATACTAATTATTTTTTAACAATAAAAAATAAAACAACTTAAAACATTTTTCTAGCTTCTAAGTTGTTTTATTAAGTCATATTTAATTTTTTGTTAGATATTCGTTTTATATGATTGGATTGTTTCAAGAAATTTAGGACAATAATGTTTTAACTTATAGCTTCCTACACCATCTATCGCAATCATTTCTTGTTTAGATTCTGGTTTACGTTTAGCAAACTCTTCCAATGTATAGTCAGAAAAAATACTCACAGGCGCAATATTCAACTTTTCACTTAATTGACGGCGAACTTCTACTAATTCACTATATAAAGCACGATCAACGCCTTCTATTGTATTAATGAAAACTTTTTCCTTACTTTTATGTTTAAATGGCGTCGTATACACTGTGACATCATTATTCAATAATTCTTTCACACTTTCATCACACGTTAGAATTTCATTATATTCATTTAAAAAGCCTTTAAACCGTAACTCATCAATTAAATGACTTAACTCTGAAGTAGTATAGTCTTTCATCAATCCATGTGTTGTAAGTTGATGATAATGATTGTATTTAATATAATCACTTAATTCTCCACGTAACACTTGAATAATAACATGATAGTTTTCTTGTTGACGCATGCGTGCGATACAACTAATAATCATTTTTGCTTCATTGGTCATGTCATAAGTTTTATTTTGTTGAATGCAATTACTACATTGACCGCATTCCTCTAGACGCGCATTCGGTTCAAAATAATGTACAATTGTCGCTTCTAAGCACTTTTCGTTTTAGTATACTGAATCATTTTAGTTAGTTTCTCGCCCATTTTATCTTTATAATCATCATCTGCTTGCGAAACAGTAATAAAATATTCATGTAATCCTTTATCTCTTTCACTAAATAATAAAATACATTCACTTTTTAAGCCATCTCGTCCTGCACGACCCGCTTCTTGATAGTATGATTCAAGATCTCCAGGCATGTTGTAATGAATAACATAACGAACATTAGATTTATCAATACCCATTCCAAATGCATTTGTTGCGATAACAACTTTAATACGATCGTATACAAAGTCATTTTGAGCTTCTTCTCTTTCTTTATTTGTTAAACCTGCATGATAAATAGCAGAAGCAATATTTATAGATTCTAGAGATTCTTGTAATTCTTCTACTTGTTTACGTGTAGAACAATAAATAATACCTGCTTGATCTTTATGAGCTTTAGCATATTCAATAACAAATTTTTGTCTTTGATATGTTGAATTTACTTTAAAAATGAGATTACGTCTTTTGGTACTTGTTTTAATTCCATCTTCTTTTTGGATATTTAATTTTTCCATAATATCCTGTTGAACTTCGGCCGTGGCTGTAGCTGTAAGAGCTACAATCGTAAAATCTTGAGGTAGTGTAAACACTTTATTTATGACGCTTTGATAACTCGGTCTAAAATCATGTCCCCATTTTGAAATACAGTGAGCTTCATCAAATGCAATTAAGTGAATGTCAATTTGACTAAGCAAGTTTAAAAAATAGTTACTTTCAAAACGTTCAGGTGCCACATATAAAAATTGAATGTCACCAGTTATTAACTTATTTTCAATCTCAGATTGTTGCTTTTTATTTAGACTACTATTTAGATAGGCTGCTTCGATACCCATTGCTTTTAACTGATCCACTTGGTCTTTCATTAAAGAAATCAATGGGCTTATTACTATCGTTGTACCACCTAACATTAAACCAGGTACTTGATAACATATTGATTTACCACCACCTGTAGGCAAGACACCTAATACATTATGATGATTTAATATTTTAGAAATTATCTCTTTTTGACCTGGTCTAAACGTATCATAACCAAAATAATGTGACAAAGTTGCTTCCATACTTACATTCCCCTTATTGCTCTTTTATTTCTTCTAATTCACTCCATCTCGTGATGTCTACATCATATGATTCCTCTAGATGTTCTTTTTCTTCATTTAATTCTTTTATTTTAGCGTAGTCAGTGCTCGCTTCTACCATTTCAGCATCAATCTGCTCTAGTCTATGTTCTGTCGTTTCAATACGTTCCATTAGAGCTTCATATTCACGTTTTTCTTTATAAGACAGTCCCGTTTTTTTACGAGCGTTTGATTTAGTTTTAGGTTGTTGAGCTTGTTTTTCAAGTGTATCCTGTCGATCTTTTTCTTTTTTATAGGCCTCATAATCTTCGAATGTTCCAATAATACGTTCTAATTGGCCACCGTGAATATACCAATATTCTTGTGCTACTTTATTTAAAAAATAACGATCATGACTTACAGTAACTACTGATCCTCCGAAGGTACTAATGTAGTCTTCTAAAATTGTTAATGTTTCAGTATCAAGATCATTGGTTGGCTCATCAAGTAACAGGACATTAGGTTGATGAACAAGCAATCTCAATAAATATAATCGTTTTTGCTCTCCACCTGATAATTTATAAATCTTTTTACCATGAGTAGCACTCGGAAATAGAAATCGCTCTAACAATTGAGTAACTGAAACTGAAGTGCCATCTTTTTCTTTTGCCACTTCACTTTCTTCTCTCAAATAGTCAATCATACGTATATCTCTATCCAAAGTTTCTTCTGTTTGTTTAAAATAGGCTATTTTTACAGTTTGCCCAACTTTTAATTCTCCAGAATAATTAGTATCATCTTGATTTAAAATATTTAACATTGTCGTCTTCCCTGCACCATTTGGTCCAACGATACCAATTCTTTGACCACTTTGAATAATTTCTGTTACATCTTTGAATAATATTTTATTTTGAATCTTTTTCGTTAAATGGTCTAACTCAAATACTTGTTTGCCTAATCTAGAATAAGCAAGATTGAGTTGACCTTTATCTTTTTGATGATGAGATTGAACTTCTGACTCCAAATCATTAAATCGATTAATTCGAGCTTGTTGTTTTGTCGTTCTTGCTTTTGCGCCTGTACGCATCCATGCAAGTTCTTGTTTATAAAGTGCCTTTTGTTTTTCTTGTTGTTTTTGTTCAATCACTTCATTTTCAGCTCTCATTGCAATGTAATCTTCATAGTTTCCTGGATAAGATTTAAGTTTTCCTCTATCTAATTCCACAATACGTGTAGCAATCTCATTTAAAAAATAGCGATCGTGTGTAACAAATAAAACTGTATGTGGATATTGCTTAACATAGTTAATTAACCAGTTAATTGATTCAAAGTCTAGATGGTTTGTAGGCTCATCTAGCAATAACAAATCAGGTTGTTCTATAAGTGTCTTAGCTAAGACAACACGTTTTTGTTGTCCACCTGATAATTCTTTAATTTTTTTAGTCGTATGATTAATACCTAATTTTGATAAAATAGTTTTAATTTCAGCATTGTAATCCCATGCATGGTGTTGATCCATAAGTTCTTGAGCTTCCATCATTTTTTTAAAATTCGCATCGTTTTGATGTTCTGTATATATAGTCACAGCTTCTTCATATGTTTTAATAATACGTAACGTATCTGTATCGGAACTTAGAACAGCTTGAAATACTGTCATATCACCATCTAAATTTTGCTTCTGTGAAGAATAACGAATGCGATACTGATTAGGATGAGTTATATCGGCTGAAAAATCTTCATCTAAACCACCAATGACTTTTAATAAAGTACTTTTACCAGTACCATTTATACCTACAAGTCCAATTTTTTCATGTTCAGAAATAGAGAGATTTAAGTCATCAAAAATAACTTTATCCGCATATGATTTATTTAGTTGTTCTATTTTATACGCTTCCATATTTTTACTTCCTTTTTAATATCGAAATTTCAATATATTTCTGATAAGCTTAATTCAGTTCTATATATTATACACCTTTTTAATGCTAAATGATATAAGGAGAAAATAGATGTGATAGACTTTTTCGAAAATTTACCACCTTATCTTCAAGCACTTATTGCTGGTATTATCACTTGGTTATTAACTGCTTTAGGTGCTGCATCAGTCTTTATTTTTAAGACTGTAAACAAAAAAATTCTAACTTCTATGCAAGGTTTTGCCGCTGGAATTATGATTGCTGCAAGTTTTTGGTCTTTATTACAACCTTCCATTGATTATGGTACAAATGGTCATTTACCTGCTTGGTTACCTGCTGCGATTGGTTTTATTCTAGGTGGTGTGTTTATTAGAGGACTTGATGCAGTCATTCCACATATACACCAAAAAATCGGTGATAAAAGTCAATATCGAGAAGGCGTTAAAACTTCTTTAAGTAAAAATGCTTTACTAGTATTAGCTATCACTTTACACAATATTCCTGAAGGTTTATCAATTGGTGTAGCATTTGGTGGAATTGCAACTGGAAATGGACAAGCTACCTTTTTTGGAGCCCTTGGTTTAGCAATTGGTATTGGTATTCAGAATATTCCAGAAGGAGCTGCTTTGTCTATGCCGATTAGAGCCGCTGGTGCAACACGTTTTAAAGCATTTAATTATGGTCAAGCATCAGCAATAGTAGAACCTATTTTTGCAACTATAGGTGCCATTGCAATTATTTTTATCACTCCAGTACTACCTTATGCATTAGCTTTTGCAGCAGGAGCAATGATTTTTGTAGTTGTAGAAGAGCTTATTCCTGATTCTCAATCGGGTAATAATACAGATTTAGCTACATTAAGCTTAATGCTTGGTTTTGTAATAATGATGATATTAGACGTATCATTAGGATAATTAAATTAAAGAATAGGCCTGAGACATAATAAATTGTCTTAGGCATTTTTAATATATTGGCAG
>NZ_KV827232.1:82883-113915 GCF_001836075.1 Staphylococcus sp. HMSC035D11 | reverse complement strand
TTGTCTTAGGCATTTTTAATATATTGGCAGTCAATTCTAGTCTCGGGACCCCAACACAAAATTTTCAATAAGAAAGTCTACGTCTAACGCAAGTTAAGAATGCGTTACCACAGTAAAACGAGGAATTCAAAATGAATTCTGTCCCACTCTCATTTTTTGTTGATTTTTAATGCAACGATAAAAAACCCGTAGATAAAACTTATCTACGGGCATTTAATATAGAATGTTGATTTTACACACTCTCTAATATTGAATTATTTTTGATTTCCATAAGGACCTATTTTGTAGTCATATTTTGACGGATTAATTTTTTTGAAATCTGGATTATTGTAGAATCTGAATAGGTCACCATTTAATACGTCGTCACTCATTTCTAAATCTTTTTCCACCTGTTTCTTATTTTTTTCTAAATCTTTAGGTGGCGTTGTTATTAATTCATTATTTTTATTTGAATATACTTTACCATTCACAAATTTATAATCTTTTGTGATGAAATCACCATTACGGAATGGAATCACATCATTATGATCTTTAGATAACATATCTGTACCCAACATTAAATAATTCTTCGAGTCAATACCAACTAAATTTAAAATAGTAGGCATAACATCCACTTGTCCAGCATATGTTTCATCTACAGTCCCATTTTTGCCAGGAATTTTTAACCAGAAGCCAGTACGATTTAAATCTGTAAATTTAGCTGGTGTAATTTGCTCACCCAGTAATTTTTCCATTGCATTGTTATGGTTTTCAGAAATACCATAATGGTCACCGTAAATCATAATAACTGAATCATCATATAACCCTTTAGTTTTCAAATCATTAATATACTGTTCTAAAGCTTGATCTAAGTAATGCGCCGTTTGAATATATCCATCTACAGTAGAATCGCCTGTATTCGGCTTATCAATACTTGCATCTTCTGAATTTAAAGTAAATGGATAATGGTTAGTTAATGTAATTAAATGGGAATAAAAAGGTTGTTTCATTTTAGATTGATATTCTGCTGATGCTTTAAAGAAAGGTTTATCTTTTAACCCTAAATTCACGACATTTTCATCCGACATATCATAATATGTTGCATCGTAAAATTTATCTATACCAAAATGTTTATAAATTTGATCACGGTTCCAAAATGTTTTGTAATCCCCGTGCATAACATCAGAAGTGTAACCTTCTTTTTGATCTAAAATTGCTGGTAAAGATTGATATGTGTTATCTCCTTTTAATGAATACGCAGATCCTTGAGGTAAACCATATAAACTATTATCCATTGTAAATTCTGAATCAGAAGTTTTACCTTGTCCTGTTTGATGGAAGAAGTTTGGATAATATCTAAAGTCATCGTTACCAGTTGATAATTTATTTAAGAAAGGTGTAACTTCCTTACCATTTACTTTTTTATTAATTAAAAATGTTTGAAAACTTTCTAAATGTATTTTTATGATATTTTTCTTCTTAGCAATACCATAATATTCAGGGTTTGGTTCCGTATTTTTTTGTTTCGTATAATTTAAAACACGAGTTAAATCATCTTCAGAAGCCAATGCTTTTTGTTGATTGTTTTGAATCGTTTTAACACCATCATATACAGTAAAATTATATGGTCCTAAATATTTAACTAAATATTTGTGATCAAATGTACGAGTTAATAATTCAGGTCGATCAGTTTCAGCAAAAGCTAAGTTTAAAAAGAACAATGCAATTGATGCTGCCATCACTACTGGTACAAACTTTTTACTAAATACACGTTTGTCTAACCAACTTCGTTTAAAAATTAAAATAAACAGATATACAATCGTATCTAAGAAATACACAAAGTCATACCATTTAAAAGAGGCACTTACTGCGCCCCCCATCGATTGAACGTTACTCGCTTGATTTAATGTACTAAACGTTAAAAAGTCTGAGAAGAACCTAAAATAAACAACATTAGCATAGAGTAAAAATGTTAATAAGAATCCTCCAATAAAAATAAACCAATATGCTTTCTTACCTTTAAAGAACAAAAAGATACTTAAAATAAGCGCGATTAAACTATATGGATTCATCAATAGTATTAAATTTTGAACTAATCCTTTAACACCTAAAGAAAAATCTACATAGTATGAGAAATACGTTTTCAAGGTTACTGTAAATACAGTCATTAAGAAAAACGCAAAAAGACTTATTTTTCTTTTGTGTAAACTCATGAATGTTTCCTCCGTTTATAGTTATTCAAATACGGCCATTTACAAATGCTATTTTTAAAATTTAATATATTTTTAAAACAATAAAATTTTTAATTATCATTTAATAAAAGAACACTTTTTATTACTACATTTAATTGTTAACTATTTATTAAAAAAATATGAATTTTGTAATATTTTTGTAATAATACTTCATAGTTCAATATATAAATATAAAGTATTTTTACTTATTTATCAAGAAAAAGCTCAAGTTTAGCCTTTCCATTTATATACCTAATCATTTCTAAACTATTAAACTGATTGATATATTATAACGTCTAATCTATTCAATTTAATCAGACTATAGTCCTATACCTTTACATTAAAAAATATCATTAAATATTAATATTCAATATTTTGATGATATTTTTTATTTTAACATTTCTAATTGCATTCGAAATTCGATACCGTGAAATAATTGATTCATCCAATTACTAAACTTCACAGTATTTTTTTCAGCCGTTTCAATATCTATAAATTGAAATTTCAAACGAGATCCTCGTGGTTTTTGAGCAAGTTTAGTTAAATGATAGCTTGCTATAGTACCTATTTGTGGATAACTTCCAATAGTGTAATGATCATTTAATAAAATAATAGGTGTACCATCACGTTTTACTTGAATAGTGCCCTTTTTTACTGGTTGATACTCAGGCATATCTTCATAATATGCTTTAATACTAGGACCCTCTAATAACATCCCTACACGATTAGACTTATTCGTTACCTTGTACTCTCCATGTATAAATGTTTGTTGTGTTTCAGTATCAAAATCATTTGTTCCTTTATTAGCAATGACATGAAATACATCAGAAACATAATTAAACGATAAAGCATAACCATCAATTCCCCAACTTGTTGTTCGCTGATGTGCTAAATTTTCAAAAAGTTTACGGTGTCGTGATGTATAATCACGTTTCATTTCAATTTCATCGCCTTCTTGAAGTGTTCTTCCATGAAACCCTCCAACACCAACATTTAAATCTGTTGACGTTGAATTTAACCAAGAATCTAATTTAAATCCTCCTCCAATAGCTAAATAAACACGAGATGTTGTACTCGTTTCTTTGAAAGACAATACTTCTCCTTTTTCTACTAAATACAATTTATAAGGTTTAATTTTCATATTTTCTGTACACGCTTCAAAGTGATGACCTGTTAAGGCAATTAAAGTAGGCTCTGTGAATCTAATTTTCGCCATAATATGTGTCATTTCTAAAGTTGCTTCGTTTTTATCATTTGCTACAAGACGATTCGCAATTTCATGTCCTAATGTATCTAATGCACCGCCAGGGATGACTCCCTCATATTCATACCCTTGGCGTCCAAAGTCTTGGAACGTGCTAAAAAGTCCAGGTTTTTCTATTATGATTGACATTATTTAAAATCTCCTAATTCAGTATCATTTGGATTTTTAGGATGAAATAAGACATTATCTCCTAATTTTAATAAATTAAAGTTATCGCGCTCTGGTGAAAATAATTTAATTGGGGTATAGCCAATGACTAACCAATCGTTATAAGTATCTGTCGTTACAATGCCACATTTTTTCCCTTCAATAATGACAGAACCTGCAGGTACTCTTTTTTTCTTGTGACTTGTATGATTAACATATAATTTTTCATTCATTCCTGTTAAATAAGGAAAGCCTGGAGAATATCCCATCATAGAGACAAAGTAATGTGATTTTGAATGAAGTTGAATAAATTCCTCTTTGGATAGACGATAGTATTTTAATAGAGCCTCTAAATCAGGTCCAAATTGATCACCATAAACCACAGGAATATTATGAAAATGACACGCTGTTTGTTTATTTTCGATATGTTCTAATTCAGTCTGAATTGAATTTACAAGTGCCTTCATATATTGAAATGGCGATGAAATATTATAATGTTTAATCATATCTCGAGCATCATAACAAATCATCATACTAGACTCTGTAGGTACAATATCAGTGATGAAAGGTAAGTCTTTATTTAATAAATGTGTACGTACAGCAATTAAATTTTTTGTTACATCTTCAGCGACTTCTTGTTCAATATCTATAATAATCGCTTGGTCTCCTTGACTATAAATTTTCATTATTGCACCTCTTATTACATTCTAAATTATTTGAATCTATTTTATTGATGATAAAATAAATTTAATAAATGCGTAGCATATGGCATGATAGACTGAATTAAAAGATATACTAGTACAAATTGAAACAACACAGTCATTGTGCCTACAATACGCGGTAGCATGATTAGATTATCCTTCAAATATCGATTGATTATATATTTACTTAAACTATTGAGTAGTACGATAAGTATTAACCATAATAATGCCATAATCTTCTCCATTATTAACTAAATTAAATTTCACAATATTTATCAAATGTATTTTATATATAAATAGATACCCGAGCAACTTCACGTAGACTATTCAGCAAATAAACTTCTACTTCTTCATTTTCCAGTTTTATCATTAATTCATCTTTAGTATAATCTTTCAGCTTAAGTTTATGATTTTCTAATAAACTTTCTCTCATACATCCTCGTAAAAAATCTTTATTATATCGTGGCGTATAATAATTTCCATTTTCTTTAATCATAATATTTCCAATATCAAATTCTAAAATTTTACCACTATCATCATACAGTAGTATCAAATCTGTTTCATGATTATGCGTTAAATATGTTCTTTCTGTTGTTTTATTTATAATAAATTTTTGTGGATAATCATTGTTAGACTTTTTAAAACGTGCAGTAAAATTGTCTTTAGAAGATAATGGCTGAATAACGTGGGTAAATTGTCCGTCTTTATCAATTTCTATTTTCAAACGATATAAGTGGTCATTATAATTTTGTTTTAAATTTTCAATATAACTATACCAAGCAATCTCTGAAAACTGAAAACCTAATTGTGAACAAGATTGACGTAAACGACGCGTATGATAGTTTAGCCTTGGTATATGACCATGATTAAGTCGCATTGTTTCAAATAATTTCAATCATAACTCCTCCAATATTTTGGTTTTGTCTCGAAATTCTTGAATTTCATTTAATGGAACAGAATCAATGGTAATTCCCGCACCTACCCCGTAAAGAGCCAGATTATTTCGATATTCTACTGTTCTAATTGGAATGTTAAAAATCATTTTATCATCTGGTAACAATAAACCTATTGTGCCGCAATAAATATGTCTTGGACTGGTTTCTAAATGTTTGATATAAGCCATTGTACTTTGTTTAGGCGCACCAGTGATAGATCCACATGGAAACATTGCTGTTAAAATTGAATGAAGCGATATAGCATCTTCGAGTTGCCCTGTTACCATACTTGTCATTTGGTATACGGTTTGATACGTTTCAATAAAAAACAATTTATAAACTTCGATGGTTCCAGTTTTTGAAATTCTTGACATATCATTACGTAATAAATCAACGATCATTACATTTTCTGCTCTATCTTTATGAGAATACATTAATGCTTCATAATTCAACTGATCTTCTACACTATTTTTCCCACGTGGCATTGTTCCTTTCATCGGCTTACTAACAATAATGTTTGCTTTATTGTTAAACGTACCTTTTTGAAAAAATAACTCTGGAGAAATTGACGCAACTTTTACTTCTTCGGTATCTAATAAAGCTGTATAGCCACCGTTATTGTTGTGAGTTAAATAGGTATATAACGTTGAAATAGGATAATGTACTTTACTGGATAAACGAGTAGTATAATTAACTTGATAAGTATCTCCTTCTGTAATAGCTTCTTGTATTTTAATAATTTTTCTTCTCATTTGTTCTTCACTTTCTTGAAATTGAAAATGATGTACTGAATGATATTGTATATTATCCTTATTATTATCAGAGTTTAAGGGTTGATTAAAAGCGTATGCAGCAGCGTATACTTCTTTTTCTATTAAGTGATACGTTTCTAATTGATTATTAAAAAATGGCGCTGATTCATAAGTTAAATATAACGCTACATAATGCCCCTTTTTCTGTTGTTCTTCAGCAAATTGAATAACTTCACCTACTTCTTCTAAAGAATAGGCAATTGATTTTGAAATATATTGATCAAATCGCAATTGATAATTGATGTAGTCATCTTCATTAGTATAATAACGGTAATTAAACGTAATATTCATGTGTTTTTCCTA
This sequence comes from Staphylococcus sp. HMSC035D11, assembly GCF_001836075.1. Taxonomy (NCBI): domain Bacteria; kingdom Bacillati; phylum Bacillota; class Bacilli; order Caryophanales; family Staphylococcaceae; genus Staphylococcus; species Staphylococcus sp. HMSC035D11. The sequence continues at coordinate 107,543 of NZ_KV827232.1, read as the reverse complement.
CTCTCTCTATAAAGTATTGAATCTGCTGATGACCATATTCACTTAATATAGATTCAGGATGATACTGTACTGCAAAAATAGGTAGTGTATCATGTTCAAATGCCATCATAATACCTTCATTATTTGTAGCTGTAATATTTAATTGAGAAGGTAATTGTTGCCTATTAGCAATTAAAGAATGATAACGCATGACATTAAAATTTTGAGGTAACTGTTTGAAAAGTCCTTTACCTGTATGCATTATAGGTGTTGTATGACCATGAACGGGCTTTGGCCCATGCATAATTTCCCCTCCATAATATTCATAGATGAGTTGAAACCCTAAACAGATACCTAATATAGGCACCGATGAGGCGTATCTATCTAAAACGCTTTTCAAAATTGGATAGTCACTTGGTTTTCCCGGACCTGGAGATATGACAATAGCTTCAATTGTTAATTCTTCAAGTAATGCTACAGTCACTTCTGTTACCTTTATTACCTTTACACAATGAGAAGTTTTTGTTTTTATGTAATCAATCAAGTTATATGTAAATGAATCATTATTATCTATGACTATAATCATAATTATTTCCAACCTTCAAAATAATATATTAAAATACAATTTTATATAAGCGCTTTTTTTAATATTCTATAAACTAGCACTTGATTTTAAGATATGAATATATTAAGCTATCTATCGTATAATTCGAATATAAAGAGGTTCCTAGCTGAAACCCTCTATAAAAAACTAGACCTTTGTAGAAATATTTATATAAGCTTTTTAATGTACATATGTTCTACATCTTTTAAGTCTATCTTTTTATAGAGATAGGCTTTTTTTATATTTTATATCCAATGTTTTCATTCTATTTCATCATAAATTAAAAATATTAACTTTTAAAGGAGAAACGTTATGCCAAACAGTGTTTTGAATTCTGAAAAAGCAATTGTTGTGTTTAGTGGTGGTCAAGATAGTACAACCTGTCTTTTCTACGCCAAAAGACATTTTAAAGAGGTTGAACTTGTCACATTCAATTATGGGCAAAGACATAATACAGAAATCGAAGTAGCTTCTAAAATAGCAAAAGATCAAGGGTTGAAACACCATATTTTAGACATGTCTTTACTATCTCAACTTACTCCAAATGCATTAACAAAACATGACATGAAAATTGAGACAGGAGAAGATGGTATACCAAATACTTTTGTACCTGCTCGTAATTTATTATTCTTGTCATTTGCTGGAGCTCTTGCTTATCAAGTGAATGCGAAACACATCATTACGGGTGTATGTGAAACAGACTTCTCTGGTTACCCAGATTGCCGAGATAGTTTTATTAAATCTATGAATGTCACACTTAGTTTATCTATGGATAGAGACTTTGTTATTCATACACCCTTAATGTGGTTAGATAAAACGCAAACTTGGGAACTCAGTGATGAATTAGGTGTCCTCGATTATGTGCGCCACAATACGCTTACATGCTACAACGGTATTATTGGAGATGGATGCGGAGAATGTCCAGCTTGTAAATTAAGACAACGTGGACTTCATCAATATTTAGAACAAAAAGGAGATGCGTCATTATGATACAACAAGTTTATCCTACAGTGAATCACCCTTATACATTTGAATTAAATAAAGATTTCAATTTTTCTGCGGCACATTTTATTCCTAGTGAAGATGCTGGAAAATGCATGAGAACACATGGACATACTTATTTTGTTAACTTAACTATTGTTGGAGATACACTCGACCATAATGGATTTTTAATTAATTTTAGTGAATTAAAACGATTGGTCCATGACCAATTTGATCACTATTTATTAAATGATTTACCTCAATTTAAAGATAAAAGTCCTTCTACTGAAATTGTGGCACAGACAATTTTTGAAATCGTACAAGCTCATCTTAACGAGTATGACAATAAACCTAAATGTGTACAAGTGTATTTACGTGAAACACCATCAAGTTATGTTGTCTATCGTCCAAAGGAGAATAAATAATGCCTTCAAAAATACCAGTTTTAGAAATTTTTGGTCCTACTATTCAAGGAGAAGGACGAGTTATAGGACGAAAAACAATGTTTGTCCGCACAGCAGGATGCGATTATCGTTGTAGTTGGTGCGATTCCGCCTTTACGTGGGATGGTAGCGCTAAAGATGATATAGAGTTATTAACTGCTCAAGACATTTATGATCGTTTAAAAGAAATTGGCGGTAATCAATTTGATCATGTCACTATTTCTGGAGGTAACCCTGCATTAATCAAAGGAATTCAAGATTTAGTAGATTTATTTGAAGAAAAAAATATTTTTACGGCATTAGAAACCCAAGGCAGTAAATTTCAACCTTGGATGCGACAAATTAACGATTTAACAATTAGTCCTAAACCGCCTAGCTCTAATATGGTGCCTAATTTAGAAATATTAGATGATGTCATAGAACAATGTATACCATCAACATTGAACTTGAAAGTAGTTGTTTTTGATAAAGAAGATTATCAATTTGCTAGAATGATTCATCATCGTTATCCTAATATTCCATTTTATTTGCAAGTAGGAAACCCTTATTTAGATGATGATGTTGAACATCATACCGAAAAATTACTTGGTCGCTATGAAACCCTTGTAGACACAGTAATGAATAGCAGTGATATGAATCACGTGTATGTTTTACCTCAGTTACATACATTGTTATGGAGTAATAAGAAAGGTGTATAATTAGTAAATTATAATAGAATATTATTTATTAAGTGTTTTGAAATGATTAAGTTTATTTTAATTGCTATAATATTTTAATGAACTACACACACGTGATAGGAGTACACCATGATTATATATGTATTTATTAATATAGCCATTACAATATGTGTTCTGGGTTTTGATTTATATCGGCATCATTTCAAACAACTAACGTTTAACTCCGTTCTATTATCCATTGTTATCAATGCTATTATTAATAGTATTGTGATTGAAAAGTTCAATTTTATAACATTTGCTTCAATTATATTTTTCTTAAGTTGGACAATCTTACAATATTATTTAAATCGTAAACATATATACTTAATGATTTCAGAGTATAAATCTCTTGCATTCATTTTTGCAATTATGATTAGTTGCTCATTATTTATCACTTTTGAATCTAGCGATCAATCAGTCTATATGTCTATCCCTTATTTAGCTCCAGCTATATTTATCGTAGGCTTAAGCATTGATTTCATAAGTACTTTTTCAAAAAATGAAATGAATCATCTTAAATTTTTGAGTAAGCTACAACATCCTATTATGATTGGTCATACAATTATTATTATTTCAATTATACTTTTGACCTTATTAACGTCATTTTGGTATATCTTCATAATTATTTATGCTTTATTTGATATATATTTATTGTGGCAACTCAAACATAATCATATTGAAAATGACTTAAAAAAATAAACATGTAAGAAGCTATGATGTAAGAGCTTTTACATGTTTATTTTTTATTGATAAATTTTTTCTTTTTCTGCAACTACTTTTTCAATAGGTGCTTTTAAATTGGAAGCTTCTACAATATATTTTGGTCTTTGTTTTACTTCGTAATAAATTCGCCCAATATATTCGCCAACTACACCAATAGACATTAACTGAATGCCACCTAATAACAATACAGCTGCTATTGTTGTAAAGTAACCCGGATGATTAATTCCATTCATTAAAATGCCTATTAACAAATAAATAATATAAATGATGCTTAATCCAAAGATAAACATTCCAAGATATATCATTGCTCTCAGTGGTTTATTATTAAATGATATTAATCCATCAATCCCATAATTTAATAACTTGGTAAAAGTCCATTTAGATTCTCCAGCTTCTCGTTCTACATTTTTATAAGTAAAAATCTTTGTATTATATCCTATCCATTCAAATAACCCTTTAGAAAATCGATTATATTCATTTAATGAAACAATCGATTTAACTGCACGTTGACTTAATAATCGAAAATCTCCTACACCATCACTAAATTTAATATCTTCGACAAAGCTATTAATGAGCTTATAGTACAACTTTGACATTGTTTTACGTGCAACATTTTCACCACTACGATCTCGTTTAGCGACAACTTGATCAAACCCTTGTTGATACATTTCAACCATTTTAGGTATAAATTCCGGAGGATGTTGTAAATCTCCATCAATCATTACGACTGCATCAAAATTCACACTGTGTTGAAAACCAGCAATCATTGCTGCTTCTTTACCAAAATTTCGACTGAAAGAAATATATTTAACATGTTCATCGTATTCCGCTAAATGTTGTATATGCTCAATCGTATTATCTTTACTACCGTCATCAATAAATAACAAGTCATAATAATAACGACGAGTTTTACTATTCTCCGTCAAAATTTCAGTCAATCTATCGTAAGTTTTTTTTACGACTTTACCTTCATTGAAGCAAGGTATAATGACTCTGATTTTCATCTAATTACATCCTTTTCTACATTCTTTCCAATATTGTATCAATAAAATCAATAAACATTCTACTAATAACCATGTAATTAACAAATAATTAACATTAATTCCAGCTTTTGTAATAATTTAAACTATATTATTTTAAATCACCTATTGCTACATCATCTGGATCTTTACCTTGACGTGCATTTCTATTTAAACTATCAATTTCCGCAATCTCAGTAAGTTCTAAATTAAAGTCAAAAATATCATAATTTTCACGAATACGAGATGGCGTTTTTGATTTAGGAATAATAATTCTGTCATGGGCTAGATGCCAACGTAATACAATTTGTGCTGGTGTTTTGTCATATTGTTCTGCTAATTTTGTAATTACTGGATCATCTAATAATCCTCGATTTCTCATAAGTGGCATCCAAGCTGTAACAGTAATATCATGTTTATCACAATAATCTTGTACATCTTGTTGATTAAAATAAGGATGAACTTCTATTTGATTAATTTGAGGTACAATAGTTGTCTCTTTCATCAAAGTTTCTAAGTGATGGGGTTTAAAGTTACATACACCAATCGCTTTAATTTTACCTTCATTATATAATTTTTCTAATGCTTTATAAGATTCAATATATAAGCCATCTTTTTCACATGGCCAATGAATTAAATATAAATCTAAGTAATCCAATCCTAAGTTTTCTAAAGATTTATTAAAATATTCTAATGTATTATCATATCCTTGATAATCATTCCATAATTTAGAAGTAATAAATACGTCTTCTCTTGCAATATCACTGTTGTTTAAAGCTTTACCTAGTGCTTGTTCATTACCGTAAAAATAAGCAGTATCAAATGCACGATATCCCGCTTCTAATGCTGTTTGTACTGCGGTTTCCATCTCATCATCTTCCATTTTATAAACACCTAGTCCTACTTTAGGCATTGGGTAACCATTATTTAACACTTGTGTATCATTTATCATTTGTGCCACATCCTATTCAATATAATTTCTCAACTAAAAAATAGCATAACTTAATTTCTTTTACGCATACAAATAAAGACACTTAGGTTTACATACCCAAGTGCCTTTATTTTTATTCATCCGATTCATGTTTGTGATCGTGATTTTCTTCTTCCTCTTCATCACTAATCACAGGTCTTGTTTCATTAAATTGGTATTTAAGTACAACCCATACCAATTGATGATTATCCATTTCAGAAACAATCCATCGATCGTATTTTGTATCTATATAATCTTCAACTTGAAGATTAGTATTGTGTGCTTGTAACCATCCACCAATTGTATCGATATCTTCAGAATCTTCAAAAGTGATATCAAATTTTTCATGTAAATCATCAAGTAAGACACGTCCGTTAATTTGATACATATCTTCCTCTAATTTAACAATATCATTTATTTCATCGTCATCAAATTCATCTCTGATTTCACCGACAATCTCTTCAAGAATATCTTCCATTGTTAGAATACCAGCAGTACCACCATATTCGTCAATAATAAGACTAATATGAACATGTTCACGTTGCATTGAAACTAATGCATCGCTAATACGAGTTGTTTCTGAAATCATAGGTAATTCATGAATATAATTAGAGATTTTAATTGTTTTACCTGAAGCATATTCTGTTAAAAATTCTTTTACATTAATAAAACCTTTTATATGGTCTTTATCCCCATCTTCAGTAATTGGATAACGTGTAAATTGATGTTCTTTAATCGTTTCAAGTAATTCGTCAACATTAAATGGTTCGTTTAACGTTACCATTTGTGTACGTGGAACCATGATATCTTTCGCATGTCTTTCGTCAAATGAAAAGATATTTTGCATGTAATTCAGTTCTGTTTGATTAATTTCTCCACCATTATAACTATTATTAATAATAATTTTAATTTCTTCCTCAGACATTGCATCTGCTTGCGCATCAGGATTAACACCAAGCATTCTAATAATTACTCGTGCCGAACCATTCATTAACCATATTAATGGTTTCATGACATTACCAAAATAATATAATGGTCTAGCATAAGTTAATGCTAATTTTTCAGTATGTTGTATTGCTATTGATTTAGGTGCTAACTCACCTAACACTACATGTAAATAAGTTACAACAATAAACGAAATCACAAATGAAATGGTTGTAGTTACTGCACTTGGCAAATGTAATATATTAAAAAGTGGATGTAATAGTTTTTCGAATGTCGGTTCACCTAACCAACCTAAACCTAAAGATGTAACTGTAATACCAAGTTGACAAGCTGATAAATAATAATCAAGATTAGCAATCATCTTTTTAACAATTTTTGCGCTTCCATTACCTTCATCAGCAAGTTGTTCAATTCGTGTTGAACGTACTTTTACTAATGCAAATTCAGATCCAACGAATACAGTTGTTAAAGCGATTAATAGAAAAAATATTACTAAATTAATTATGGTCACTGTTTCCAATTAGTTCCCTATTTCTAGGGATTCACCTCCAAATATTATGTGTCTCTAATGAGTAACACGAATTTAATACGTCATACTTATCACCGTTATAAAAGCATGTTAAGACCTTCCCATCAAGACACCCCCAAAAAAATGTATTACTTTAATTTTACCATATTTCTATACTAAATGGTTAAATAAGAATAAGAAAGCTTTTAACATTTAAAATCATTTAAAAAGCATTATATACTGATTTTCTTCCTACTATTTCATATATACTTCAATGGTCCTTGTAATAAATTTTTAAGAAAATCAGAAAAACGATATATGAGGGATTTTTTAATTAAGCACTATAAAAGTGCAATAATAGTCCAAGATGGTTATTTGTTTCTTAAACTCAAATTCCCATTTAAAACTAATCTATAGTAATAGTCAAGTATATATATCGCTATATCTTTTTAATTACATATTAACTATATAATAAAAGATTGGACAGAATTCGTTAATCTCCTCGATAATGTAACCCCAGCTTTCGTTGAGCGTTGGGTTTCTCAGGAAACCCTTTTTGCTGAAGCCCCAATCCAAATTTCTTTGAATATTGCCTTTTTTACAAAGATCTCGATGCTAGTATTCCTTAAAATAGCTTTGAGGCAACACGTTTTCGATTCAATTAACAAATATTAATATATAAAAAATGCCTGAGACAACTCATTATGTCTCAGGCTCATTAAACCAATGTTGATTATTCATCCATAGATTCTGAAGCTTTAATTTCTTGTTCTGTTAATTTTGGTTTCAGTAAACCATAAAGTACTGCTGAAACAAGTGTACCTATAATTAAAGCAATGATAGTTTGGATGATATGACTAAAGTCTGTTGCTGCTATAACGATGATACCACCATGTGGTGCATTAATTCTTGAACCAAGTCCTAATGCAATCGCTCCAGCAACACCTGAACCAACCATCATTGATGGAATCACACGTAATGGGTCAGCAGCTGCAAAAGGTATAGCACCTTCTGTAATAAATGATAGACCCATAACATAGTTAGGTACGATTGAGCCACGTTGCTCTTTTGTAAATTTACGTTTAAAGATAAACATTGCTGTGGCAATTGCCAATGGTGGAATCATACCACCAACCATTGCTGCTGTTATTGGTGCAGCATTACCTTCAGTTAAAGCTGCTGTCGCAAATACATAGGCCGCTTTATTGAATGGACCTCCCATATCAATTGCCATCATAGCTCCAATAACTAGTCCTAATAGCATAATGTTAGAACCAGATAAACTATTTAAACCATTTAATAATAGATTGTTTAACCATGCTGCAGGTGGATTAAATACATAAATCATTAATAATCCAGTAATCGTCACACTTAATAGTGGATAAATTAATGTTGGTTTTAAACCTTCAACTGCTTGAGGTAAATTACGAGTAATATATTTGATACCTTGTGTTAAATAACCCGCTAAGAAACCAGCAATAATACCACCGATAAATCCAGAGCCACCAGAAATTGCTAACATACCGCCAACTAGGCCAGCTGCAAAACCTGGTTTATCTGCAATACTACGAGAAATGAAACCAGCTAAGATTGGAATAATTAATGCAAAGGCACTCTTATTACCAATATTCCACAATTGTTCTGCAAACGCATTATGTTCAGGGCTTTTTGGATCAAATGAGTTGGCACCAAATAAGAATACAATCGCCATTAAGATACCACCAGCAATAACAAGTGGTAACATATTAGAAACACCATTCATTAAGTGTTTATAAAATGCTTTACCTGGACTTAATTTTTCATCATTACTATCTTTATCTGTATTTCTTTGTCCACCATGTGCTTTAAATGGTTTTCTACTTGTATCAAGTGCTGTATTGATTAACTCTTCAGGACGTTTAATCCCGTCTGCTACTGGAACCTCAACTACATTTTTACCATCGAAACGATCTGTTTCTACATGAACATCGGCAGCTACAATAATCCCAGTTGCACGTTCAATATCTTGTTGAGTTAAATGGTTTTTAATACCACTTGAACCATTTGTTTCAACTTTTATTTTAACTCCCATTTTTTCTGCTTGTTTTTTCAAAGCATCACGGGCCATATACGTATGTGCAATACCTGTTGGACACGCTGTTACAGCTAAAACGTAAGATTCGTTAGCATTATCATTCGCTGATGCACCAGTTGTTGCTTGTGCTTCAGCCTCTTGCTCTTGAGCTTCTTTTTCTTCTTCTTTAGTCGCTTCGTCATCAGCATTATCAATAATACGAAGTATTTCTTATTCTGAATTAGCCTGTAATAAATTTTCTCTTACTTTATCGTCCATTAAAATACCTGACAATTTAGCTAATGCATCTAAATGTGTTTGTGCACCACCCTCTGGCGCTGCAATCATAAAGAATAAATGTGCAGGTTGGCCATCTAAACTTTGATAGTCCACACCTTCTTTTGATTTACCAAAAGCAATCGCAGGTGATTTCACTGCTGCTACTTTAGCATGTGGAATGGCTATTCCTTCACCAATTCCCGTTGTGCTTTGTGACTCACGATTATGAATCGCTTCCTTAAATTGAGCTATATCACTTAATTTACCAGCTGAATCTAATTGATTAACTAATTCATCAATGACGCCATTTTTATCACTAGCTGATAAATCCATAGCAATTGTTTCTTTAGTAAGTAATTCTGTTATTCTCATCTCTATCACTCCCCATCAAGTACAGAAATTGTAACTTGTGACTTGATTTTTTCTATATCTTCTTTTAATGCTAAGTCATCATTAAATGCTGTAGCCGTACCTGAAGCTACTGCTTGGCGAAATGCTTCTTCAAGTGAGAGTCCCGACTCAAGACCCGCTACCATACCTGCAACTGTACTGTCACCAGATCCTACTGTATTTACAACTTCACCTTTAGGATTTTGGGCTTTAATACTTCTTGTCTCATCAACATATATGGCACCATCTCCACCTAAAGAAATAATGACAGATTGAGATCCATTTTTTACTATTTCTCTACCATACTTAACGACATCTTGATCAGATTTAATTGTGACATCAAACATTTCTTCTAATTCATCTTTATTCGGTTTAATAAATAAAGGATGATATTCTAACACTGTATTAACTAAATCTCTTTCAGCATCCACTACTAATTTTGCACCTGTTTCTTGAGTGATTTTTGCAATTTGAGCATAAGCATCACTCGGAATACTTTTTGGAACACTTCCTGCTACAATGACAGTGTCCTCTTTAGAAGTATGTCTAATCTGATTTAATAATGCTTCAAACTGATCAGAAGTCACATTCGGACCAGGTGCATTAATTTCAGTTTCATCGCCAGATTTTAATTTAACATTAATACGAGTATCTTCATTTACTTTAATAAACTCCGTATTAATATCGCTTTGTTCCAAGATACTAGAAATAAATTCCCCAGGAAAACCTCCAGCAAATCCTAATGCCGTAGACGAAACATCTAAGGTTTTCAACACGCGAGAAACATTAATACCTTTTCCTCCAGCAAATTTGTATGTTTCTCTAGCTCTATTAAGTCCTTTTAGCTCAAATCCATCAGTAAACATGATGTAATCAATAGAGGGATTAAATGTCACTGTATATATCATAATTAACCTCCTAAAAATGGTATTTCTCTTTGTATTCGTTGTAGCGATTATGATGACGTAATTGCTCAGATACGATGTACTCAACATGGCAAGATTTGGTTGAGACATGCGCAAAATATATTTCATCTAATTTTGAATGGTCTAATAAAACATAAGATGTGGTTGCTTGATGTATTGCTCTTTCTTTAATTAATGCTTCTTTTTCATCCGGTGTGGTTAATCCATGATTCAAATCTAAGCCATTCATACCTATGAAAGCTTTATCAAAACAATAACGTCTTAAAACTTCAAGGGCACTTGCTCCTACAGTAGCAAAAGTGGTAGCTTTTACTTCTCCACCAATCATCAAAGTTTTAATACCTCGCTGAAGTAATCTTTCAACGTGAGACAATCCGTTTGTAACCACTACGATATCTTGTGCTTTTATAAATGGAATCATCTCAATTGTAGAAGAACCTGCATCCATAAAAATATAATCATTATCTTCAATGAGCAAAGCTGCCTTTCTTCCAATTTCTTTTTTTTCTTTTAGATTTGTAGACAGTTTTTCAGATAAAATGGGTTCTTGATTTCTATGACTATTAAGTGTCGCACCACCATGAACACGTTGAAGACGTCCAAGTTGTTGTAACTTTGATAAATCTCTTCTTATAGTTGAAGCACTACAACCTGTTCGTTCAATTAACTCTTGGAGTGATAAAAAATCTTTTTTCTTAAGTTCTTGTAAAATTAAACTTTGTCGTTTTTCAGAGATCATCTTTAACACTCCTTTACAACTTTTATTATAGTGTTCGCGCTTACATATTTCAATCAAAAATTATCAAAAACGTTCAAAAACGTTCAAAAAATCGAAAAATTAACAGAGTGTTCACAATGTATATCATTGCTCACTCTGCTAATACATTTAATGTTGAGTAATACGCGCTGTTTGTGCCTGTGTAACTGCAATTAAATCATTAGGTTCAAGTATAATTTGCATGCCTCGTTGACCACCACTCACATTGATTTTGTCTCGTGATAAAGCTGACTCATCAATAATCGTTGGAAACGAATGTTTCATTCCTATTGGAGAACACCCTCCTCTTATATAACCAGTAACTTTTTTTAAATCATCCATCGGCATCAAATTAAGTTTCTTTTCACCTATGACATGTGCCGCTTCTTTTAAGTCTAATGTTTCACTGACTGGTATAACACATACAAAATGATCATGATTAGCATTTTCTAATACTAATGTTTTATAAACGTCTTTCACATTCGCATGCACTAATTCCGCAATTGTTTCTCCATCTAAATGTTCTTCACCTATTTCAAATGTATTTACTGAATAATTAATCTTGGCTCTCTCAAGCATTCTCATTGCATTAGTTTTCTTATGTTTCAATGTAACACCTCATTTATCTTCTTTATATATCCCATTTTACTACTCTTTTTGACTAATAAAAAATAGAGTAAGATAGAAATCTTTAGATTTCACTTTCCTACTCTAATCTTACTTTACATTTTTATTTAACATTATTTACAGAAATGATCTCAACTTTACCCATTTTATTAATTGTTATATCTTCAGCTTTTTTGTTTTTTGGATACGCTTCAAAAGTGATGGATTGATTAGTTTCATTCAAACGCTCTAACTTTACAGGCTCTTTATAATTTTGTTGCATATAATTTTCAGCTATCGTTTTACATTCCTCTGTTGAATATAAATATTTTTCTTGAGCTTTCTCATTTAACCTATAGTTAACGTTTTGATTTTGACGAATGTCTGCTTTGCGTTGTGTTTGATCTTTCTCAGAAGCTTCGGCGGTGTGATTGCTGTTTATATTTAATATATTTTCAGTTTCGACAATACTTCCAACTTTTGAAAAAGTAGAAATTGTTCGATGTACCTTAGCTAAGGCATTTTGATTCGTTGCGATAAATAATAGAAATGCCAAACAAATTGATAAAATGATAGCTACCACACTTAACAATATATTTTTTAAATTCATCTCCTTACCCACACTTCTCTTTGAATTTTTTTATATCTTAACATACAAATATAGATAAAATAATTCAATAGAAGGCAATTTAAAATAATTGTAATCTTTGTAACAGTTATATTACCTAACGACTTTTTATTGTTACATTTCTATTATATAAAATATATAAAACTTATTTAATCACATCCGCTACGATTTAACTTTAAATTTTTCTCTATGAAAATAATTACTATCCCAAATAACATTACAATAATAGACATATATAAAGGAAATTCAATATTAACATCAAATAATGAACCTGCTACCAATGGGCCTACAAAATTACCCATACTTGTAAATGTAGAATTAAGTCCTCCAGCAAAACCTTGTCGATTACCCGCTATATTTGAATAATAATTAGTTAGCGCTGGTCGAATTAAATCAAATCCAATAAAGACAATAAAACTAATTAACATAATTGACCAGTAACTATGAGCGATTATAAGACTAAATATAACAATGACAGAATATAATAATGCCCAAGTAATAAATGTAAGTTCAGTGGTATATCTCATAAATTTATCAAAAAAGAAAATTTGGAATACTGCTCCTGCAACACCACCACCTACAATAGCAATTGAAATATCGCCAGGTGCGTAGTTTGCTTTCGCTGAAGTATATAGAGAAAATAACGTCTCAAAAGAAGACAAACCAAAAGCAAGTACAAACGTTAAGATAATTGGAGTAATAAAAACACCCCATTGAATTTTAGAAAGTTCTTTTGTTTCAAAGTGAATATGATGACTTTCCACTGTATTTTGTGATTGTCGAATCAATATTACAGATATAACAAACGCCATAACACCTAGTGCACCTGCAAAATAAAATGGAAGACGATGTGATACTTCTGCTAAAAAACCACCAATTCCTGGTCCTAAAATAAAACCAGAGTTAATAATTGCAGACATATAACCAAAATTTTTTGCTTTATCTTTAGCTTTAGAAATATCTGCAATCATTCCTGTTACACCAGGCATTACCATCCCTGCACTAAAACCTCCAAGTATTCTTGATACTATTAGAAGTATAAAAGAATGACTCATAGCAAATAAGAACTCAGAGATCGTAAAAAATACTAATCCTAAACAAATAATTAATTTTTTACCTAATTTATCAGCTAAACTTCCTCCAAAAGGAGAAATAATCATTTGGGACAATGAGAAAATGGCTACTAAAATTCCTAAATCGCTTCCTTTTAATCCTAAATCTTTCAAATATACTGGAAGAACAGGAATAACAAGGCCAATTCCAACAAATATTAAAAATATATTAAAATATAATGTAAATAATTGCTTTTTCATATAAGACCACCTCTCTTTTATCTATAATTAAATACTCTTAATGAAATTCATCTAATTCATATTCTGAGAAAAGTTAAAAATTCTAAATTTTTCATTTAGATACTATTATATATTATTTTTTATTTTAAAATATACCATCTTACTTACTTAATAGTTATTCAAAGTATTTTACATTTATGTTATGTATAATCAAATTATCTTAATGATACATATGACATCACGTATTTAAAATTATTGAGATTCTTTTCTTACAGATTACACATCCATTTTACAATTATTAATGCTTCTCTAACTTTAATTATTCTACCTTCTTTTTTCTTGATTACTTCGCCTTTAACCTTTACTATAATAATTCAACTAAATCGTTAGAAAGTAGTGCATATTATGACTTCACGTTATATTGCAAGAATCTATTTTATTATTCTTTTTGTAATATCTTTATTTGAAACACGTGTATTTAACTTTGTAAGCTTGAATTTATTTTTAGCTTACATTCCACTTGAATTATGTTTCTTATTAGATTTATTTAAACCTAGAAAAAAATTTGAATGGCCTATATTTATTATTTTTGCTCTTATTTTTATTTTATTAGTACCCAATACATTTTATATGGTTACTGATCTTATTCATCTTAATCAGTTTACATTTGATTTTTACGTTCAACTTAATTTAACAGAATGGTTATACTTTACTTTCTTACTGTTAAGTGTATTTTTTGCGATTTATTGCATGGCTCTCATATTTGTTCATTTATCTCATTTCACTTCAAAGCTATGGTTAAATCGATGTTTATTAATAACACTTATGTTTTTAAATGGTTTAGGAATATTTATGGGTAGATTTTTGAGATTTCATACTGTTCATTTAATTACCCGTCCCTTTACTATTATCACAGAAGTCATTCGTGCCTTAAATGGTAGTAGTTTAATATTTATTTCATTAATGATGCTACTTCAATTTGTCATTTTATTATTCATTAAAGGGATAAGAATGGCACATTGATATATTTCTATTTAATACAGTTTATTCATGTAGAAAAATTTTATAAGACGTTTAGTTATGTATTTAAAAAAGCTAGGGGTTGAAACATGAACTCAATGTGAACTCTGTTTCCTTCCCCTAGCTCTTTTTTTATATATTTTTAAATATTGTCATCACATATTCGCGCGCAACTTTATGATCTACAATTGGTTTAGGATAATCTTCACCTAATTGTATTCCTTTTTTTACTAATTGTGTTTGATATTGAAATGGGTGATGTAAGAATTTTGCGGGCACATGATCGAATATAGGAATATATTTTTTGATATATAAAGCGTCTTTATCAAAACGTTCACTTTGTCTAGTAGGATTAAACATCCTAAAATACGGCACAGCATCTGTCCCAGTTGAAGCTGACCATTGCCAACCATGTACATTTGAAGCTGCATCATAATCGATTAATTTTTTTCTAAAATAATCTTCGCCCCAAGCCCAATCAATAAACAAATCTTTAGTTAAAAATTGAGAGACTACCATCCGCATGCGATTATGCATAAATCCTGTCTCATTTAATTCATTCATAGCAGCATCAATAATAGGAAAACCAGTTTTACCTTCACACCAGCGATTAAACTCTTCTTTGTTATAAGACCATTGTATAGTACGGTATTTTTCATTAAATGCTTCATGTGCACTATGAGGATATTGAGCCATAAGAACATAATAAAACTCACGAAACATTACTTCTCTAATAAAACTTTCGTAATTATTTTCATTTTCCTCATATCGTTCTAATAAATCTGTAATAATTTGTTTAATATCTATCAGACCATATGCTAGAGCAATACTCAATTGACTAGTGAGTACTTCTGGAAGATACTCTCTATCCTTTTTATAGTTTTGAATACTATGATTTAAATAATCCTGCCAATTGTTTAACGCTTGATCTTCTGATTGTCCATCATGATGATAATCATTAGTTATAGTTTGTTGTGATTGGCTACATTTATTAGCGATATCACTTAAATGATATTGATACGAAGAATGCTGTCTAAGTTTTGAACGGTGTGCTTTATAAAAACTTGTAAATACTTTATATGGTTGTCCTTGCTGATTCATCGTGTTACTTGGCTTAAAATGATGATTAACGTTAATAGTTATTACGGATATATCGTGCTTTTTAAACGCTTGTTTTAAGTGTCGAATATCATATCTTTCTTGATGATAACTCATGATATCGCCCGCCATAACTATTTCTTTAATATCATGTTCAGTACAAAACATACCTAGTTCACTGTAATTGATGACATATGGCTCTATATGATGTTCTTTCAACTGATATAAAAATTTTTCTAAAGTGCCATAATAATAGTTTGCTTTTTTATCTGTACCTTCCTCTTCAAATGTTTCCTTAGGAATTATAAGATAACATTTATCAATGTCATCTTTTTGTTGATTAATATATTCGAATAATGGATTATTATTTATTCTAAATACTCTATTGAGAATGACGCCAATATTCATACTTTCACTCCTAGCCTGAGGATTTGTTAATAATTTAACTACCCTATTTATCTTAAAATTAAAAGGAGTGACTACAGAATTCAATACAAATTCTAAAGTGACTCCTTTTACTTGATTTATATGATGTGATTCATACTTTTATTAACCAAATATTTCTCGATTAAGTCCAAAAACGTATAATAAAGTAAAGAAAGTTGCTGCACTTAAAATAGTTAAAATTAGCGTTAATATGAGTGTACGTTTGTACTTATTAATAAATGCGATAAATAATATTCCTAAATTATAAGCAAAGAACAATCCAAATAGTGTCATTGTGATTTTTATATTTGTAAAAAAGATATTTAACAATAGAATAATAATTGCAAAAATTAAATATGGGATTGTAATCCACTTAAACTCAAAGCGAATTTGTTTAGTACGTTTATCTTCATTATGATTCATTAATATATCCTCCTTATTCTATTATAAATGATTTATTTTTTTATTCTCATGACAAGACTGTGACATATTTATTAGAAATTTAGAATACTCATAACCACTCACATAAAAATTAAGGAGTCATTTTAAGTAAATTGAATCATTTCTAATTGGTTTTTCAAACGTGTTGTATCAAGCATTTCACCAATAATAACAATCGTTAATGGCACTTCTCTATCAGTTATTCCATAAGTAGGTAATCCCATTGAAAATTGGAATTCGTATATTGCATCCAATTGATCTTTAAATTTTACAAATCCTTTTAATCTGAATACTTCATCTGGCAAACGCATTATAAATTGGTAAAATAATTGTCGATCAATAGGAGCGCTAAACGTATATTTCATAGATTGTACATTATGATGGTGGACATGAACATGCCTATTAATATCAGTAGATTTATTTTTCACTACTACGTCATCTAATTTACTATATGTAGTCACGTAAATCGTTGCTTTATTATTAATAGAAGCCAATTGTTTTTTTATATTTTCTAATTCTACTTGTGTCACTAAATCCATTTTATTAAGAATAATTACATCACTATATTTAATTTGTTCTTCCATTAACTCATTCGTTTCTGCCGTATATTTCATTCTATTATTAAATCTTAACGCATCAACAAGGCCTATTATTTTAGGAATTTCCACGTCATTAACTATTGTTGGATCTTGACACGCTGCAAAGACTTCTAAAGGATGTGCAATTCCAGTCGATTCAATAAGAATGTGTTGACTTACACCTTCTTTAATCAGTGATTGTAACTGTAATACTAAATCATTATTTAAGTCACAACATACGCATCCATTGATTAATGATTTTACAGTAATATCTTCTTCGATAAGTAAACTATCAACCTCAAAAGAACCGAATTCATTCATAATAATTGTTATTTTCTTATCTTTTTTTAATAATTGGTGTATATAATTATTCAAAAATGTAGTTTTACCACTTCCTAAAAAGCCATTAATAATTGTAATAGATATTTTTTTATTTTTATTATTTATCATTTTAAAAACTCATTTCTATATAAAATGTATTTGAAATTAATATTATAAAAATGTACGTTAGATTACACTTGATTAAAATATCGTTTTCTTCTAAAATTTAAGCATACTTTAATTTTAGCATGGCATTGAAATGAAGTGTGTGATAATTTATATTTTACACAACATAGACGAACTTTAATCCGAAATAAAGAGAAACGGATAAATGTCTGGAGGAGAACTTTAATGTCTGAACAACACAATTTAAAAGAGCAACTTTGTTTTAGTTTGTACAATGCACAAAGACAAGTAAATCGCTACTATTCAAACAAAGTCTTTAAAAAGTACAATCTTACCTACCCACAATTCTTAGTTTTAAGCATTTTATGGGAAGAATCGCCTGTAAATGTTAAGAAAGTAGTCACTGAATTAGCTTTAGATACAGGTACAGTATCACCCTTACTAAAAAGAATGGAAAACGTTGATTTAATTAAACGGGAACGTTCTGAAATTGACCAACGTGAAGTATTTATTCATCTTACTGAAAAAAGTGAAAATATTAAACCTGAACTAAGTGATGCATCTCAAAAAGTTGCCATTGCTTCTTCTTTGAGTAACGATGAAGTCCATGAACTTAATCGTCTATTAGGTAAAATTATTACTGCTTTTACCGAAAACAAATAATGTGACATGCTAGTACTAAACTAATTAAAGTTATTCATTTCAAAATGTAATTTATATATTTATCAATAGTGAAAAACCTGAGATCATTCTTTAAAGCTATCTCAGGTTTTTTATTTTATAATGTATTAATATGAATCATGCGATTTAAATACCCCTTATTTTGACTTAATGATACATAATCTCCGTACTCAACAACCTCACCTTCAACCATTACGATAATGGTATCGAAATATGGAAGTAAGTCTAAATCATGTGTAGCAACAACTAATGTTTCTGCTCGCTTGTTAATTTCTTTCATTACATTGTTCGTATTATCTTCATCAAGCGCTGTAGTTGGCTCATCTAATAGCCAAATGTTAGACGATTTTAAAAATAAACGTGCTAAAGATAAACGTTGAATTTCACCGCCAGATAAAGAAGTTCCATCTAAAGTCAATTGAGTGTTCAAATTTAAGTAACTTAAATTCAACATATTTAAGACATCGATTAAGTTTTCATCTTTTTGATTAGATAATAAATTTTCTCTGACAGTACCATCAAATATTTGTTGAGATTGTAATAACGCATTGATTTCATTATATCTATCGTTTTCATTAATTTGAGTAATAGGTTGACCATACAACTCAACACTACCTTCTTCTGTTTCATATAAACCACATAGCAGTTGCATTAACGTACTTTTTCCTGAACCAGAAGGTCCAATGATAGCTACTTTTTCACCTTTATGGATGGTTAAATTAATATCGTTTAATACTAATGTTTCTTGATTAAAATATTTAAAGTTTAGATTAGAAATACTAAATACAGGTTCTTGTTTTGTCTGTACATTTAACTTAGGTGTAGTTATCGAAGAATTAAACACCTCATTAATATCCGTTAATGCTTGATCTGTATCTGCCTTATAATAAGCAAAATTACTCATTGGAATAGCCTGTTCGAACAAAGTTAAAATCATTAATATCATACTCGTTACATATATAACATCTAAATATCCATGTTCAATTTGTATCACGACTAAAGCTAAACTTAAAAAAATCGTTACAATAGAAATGAGATTCAATATATAATCATAAAATGTTAAAAATCGATTTTCTTTAGCTTGTAACCTATCATAATATTCTAATGATTTAACGACTTTCTTTTTATATGCATCTTGTTGATTAAAAGTAATTAACTCTTGATAACCCGCTTTATAATCATAAAACTCAGCCAACATTTTTTGTTCATGAGTAGTAACTTGTTGTTTAAGTATACGTACACGCTTAGCACTTAACCATGGTATAATCCATAAATAAAATAGCATACTTATGACAATTAATATAGCATGAGCAATACTAAAATAAATTAATGCAACAGCAGCAATTAGCGCAGTTAAACCTATTACAAAAGGGGGATAATATACACGTAAATATATATTTTGCAGTGACTCCACCTTATTAACCATTCTTGAGATTAAATCGCTCGATCTAAATTTACGATAAATATTAGGCACTCTTGGAAAAAGTTGCTTTACAAACTGTACTCTTATATTCCTTAACATTGTAAATGTAGTTCGATGGGATAATAATCTTTCAACATATCGCGTAATAGCACGTAAAAATCCAAATAATTTTACAGAAACGACAAGTATCATCAATGCGTAAATAGGCATGCCTAGTGCACTTTGAGTTACCATATATCCACTTAGGAAGAACATTGTAAGTGCTATTAGGCTTCCAGTAATGCTGACTAATATAGCTAAAAATAAATCTTTATCTAAATGAAATTTAATATGTGGTTTCATCTTTATTCACCACCTTATTTAATTGCGTAGAAATTTGATTATCATCTTTAATAAGATGACCTTCTTTTACATATAAACGTCGTGTTGCACGACGTATAGTCGAATTACGATGCGCGATTGTAATTGTAGTAGCATGCTTAAAGTTATGCTCTAATGTTTGTTGAACAATACGTTCAGTTTCAATATCTAAACCTGTAGTAGGCTCGTCAAATATTAGAATACTTGGACGTAGTAATAGTACTCTACAAAGTTCTATTCTTCTCATTTGACCTCCAGATAACATTTCCCCACCTTCACCAATTACAGTGTGAATTCCTTTATTTAAGCTTAAAATCTTTTCTTTAAGTCCTACTGTTTCTAAAGTTTGTAAAATTTTTTCATCTGAAACCTCATTAAACATTGTAATATTATCTTTAACAGACGCCGAAAAAATATATGGATGTTGGTTTAACATACCTATATCTGTAACTTCAGAATTAAATATAATACGACCTTTTGTAGGTGTTATCATTTGCTTAATCAGATTCGCTAGTGTGGATTTTCCAGCACCACTGGGACCAACAATTGCAATGTTTTCTCCTTGATTGATTGAAAAAGTTATATCTTTTAATGCATATAGGGTCGTATTAGGGTATTGATAACTTACTTTATCGAAGTAAATTTGATTTTGCTGATTCTGATTTATGGTAGGCGTGTTAATATTTGATTCTTCAATATTATTTAAAAAATCAAAAATAATATCACTTGCTCCTTCACTTTGTTTACCAGTATGGAAGGCTTGACCTAAATCTTTAATTGCATTGTAAAATTCTGGTGCTAAAATAATCGCAATTACAGCAATTTTAAAATTGATATGGTGAAACACGACTAAACTTAACGTCGCTTCTAGTGCAATTAAACCAATACCTAACATACTTATAAACTCAAGCATAAGACCAGATAGAAATGCACTTTTCAAAATTTTCATCGTTAAATCCCTAAAGTGTGTGCTCTCTCTATAAATACGATTTTCCGTCTCCGTTGTTCGTCTAAATAGTCTTAAAGTAATCAAACCTTTAGCTATATTTAAAAAGCGTTGGCTGAATTGATTTAAATACATCATTTGTTCTTTAGATTCGTCTCGTGTTTTCAAGCCAAAAATAATATAAAACAATGGAATAAATGGTGCAGTAACCGCCATAATAATAGCAGTATTAAGATGTATAAAACACATTACACTAATAATGACGAGTGGTATGAACATAGATTTAAACACTTGCGGCAAGTAATTATTAAAAAAGGGTGTAATTCCATCTATAACTTCAGTTAAAATGTTTGTTTGTACGCCAATTGAAGCTTTAGACTTACTTGTTATTATTTTTTGACGAAGGTCATGTTTAACTTTGTAAGCTAAAATATCCCCTAATCGTTGATTCAACATATTAAACGTTACTCTCAAAATTAATACAATTAAAATAGTAAATAACAATGAATAGATAGATGAAAGCTTGTGGTACAAGACTTGATTCAAAAACTCAGCAATTCCAATATTTTGAATCACTACACATATGGCTAACAATACACTAGTCATTCCCATAAAAATTGGAAATAATTTATATTTAAAGACTAAACTCATTAAATTTTTCAACTTTCTTCACCTAATGCTTTATTATAGAAGCTTGATCACAAATAATCATTTAATTGATTTCAAAGTTAAGTGACAATATTATGTCATTTCTTTGAATTCATCATCTTCCACACAATACAACAAAATAATATTTTATTTCAAAACAACATGACATTATTGTCATATGCACCGGTAATTATTAGTAAATTATTATTTCAATATGCTATGATAATAAAGTGAATTTTTTAAAATAAAATATTTAGCATAAATAAAAGTTCATTTTTTACATAAAAGAAAGAGGTTACTTATGATAATTATTGAATTTATTAAGGCGTTAATTTTAGGTATTGTAGAAGGTCTTACTGAATTTGCTCCTGTTTCATCTACTGGACATATGATTCTTGTAGATGATATGTGGTTAAAATCGTCTCAATTTTTAGGTTCTCATTCAGCTTTTACTTTTAAAATTGTCATTCAACTAGGTTCTGTTTTTGCTGCTGCATGGGTGTTCCGTGAACGTTACTTCGAAATGTTACATATTGGAAAATACAAACACGTTGCTCATAGTGAGGGAATGCGTTCTAAACCTCGCCGATTGAACTTACTTCATGTATTAATAGGTATGATTCCAGCTGGAATTTTAGGTGTTCTTTTTGATGACTTTATTGAAGCGCATTTATTTAGTGTACCTACTGTAATGATTGGTTTATTCATTGGCGCTATTTATATGATTATTGCTGATAAATACAGTACTAAAGTAAAACATCCGCAAACAGTCGATCAAATTAATTATTTACAAGCATTTGTCATTGGTATTTCTCAAGCAGTCGCAATGTGGCCTGGTTTCAGTAGATCTGGATCAACAATTTCTACTGGGGTATTAATGAAACTCAATCATAAATCTGCTTCTGATTTCACATTTATTATGGCAGTCCCAATTATGTTAGCAGCAAGTGCATTATCATTACTTAAAAATTATCAATATATTGATCTTGCACATGTCCCATTTTATATCATTGGATTCTTAGCAGCATTTATTGTCGGTTTAATCGCTATTAAAACGTTCTTACATTTAATTAATAAAGTGAAGTTAGTACCATTTGCGATTTATCGAATCGTATTAGTTATTTTCATTGCTATTCTTTATTTCGGATTCGGTATTGGTAAAGGAATTTAATGATATGACACTAAAATTCTTTTTGAATTTTAGTGTTTTTTTATAAAAATTTTAAATCACTATTTTAATCCAGTGCAATCGTTTGAATTCCTGTATCATAGGGTAATGAAAGAGAAAGAAAATTTTATGGAGGCAACGAGTATGGACAAAAAACAAGTTATTAAAACAGTAATTAACGTGTTACCGATATTTATCGTACCACTAGTTGTAGAACGTAAAAAAATCAAGTCTCATCCAGATGTTCAAAAAGCTTCGCATGCAACTTCACATGCTACACATACAGTAGCAAATAAGGCATCTGATGTTAAAGATTACTTTGGTGATAAAAAACAAGAGTTCGATAATAAGCGCGAACTCAAAAAAATTGCTAAAGAAAATGACCCTAAATATATTAAGAAAAAAGGATCAAAATTAGCTAAAAAGAACCATAAACAATCTTCTAAATTAGAGAAAAAGCTTCAAAAAAATATTGATAAACGTCATAAAGAAGAAGAAAAAATTCAAAAACATAATGAAAAACAGCGAATTAAAGAAATGAAGAAATATGATAACTATAATGCCGACAGTATTATCACTCAAGATAAAGTGTTACATTCAGAAAAGGCTACAAATAAATAATGACAACCATATTTGTTGATGGTGATGCTTGTCCAGTCGTTAATGAAATTATTGATTTAACAGCTGAGACAGGCTTTTTTGTTACGATTTTACGGAGCTTTAGTCATTTTTCTCATTCTCATTATCCAAGTCATGTAAATATATTATACGTTGATGATGGACCAGATGCAGTGGATTACAAAATTATACAACTTGTAACAACTAGCGATATTGTGATTACTCAAGATTATGGATTAGCTAGTTTGTTACTAAAGAAAGCTAGAATTATAATGCATCATAAAGGATTTATCTATAACGAAAATAATATAGATATATTACTTCAACAGCGTTATAATAATGCACAAATTAGAAAACAAGGTGGACGTCATAAAGGACCCTCCCCTTTTTCAAAAGCAGACCGACAGCATTTTTGTGATGTTTTTCAAACCTTACTTAATCAATTAATGGAGGATACAAAATGAAACGTATAGCAGTATATTGTGGAGCAAGTAAAGGGAATAATCCTATTTATGTTAAAGAAGCATATCAATTAGGAAAATATATGGCTGAACAAGGTTATGAACTCATTTTTGGAGCGGGTTCAGTAGGTATCATGGGCGCTATTCAAGATGGCGTACTAGATTACGGAGGCCGTGCAATTGGAGTGATGCCTAAAATGTTAGATGAACGTGAAATTACAAGTCAAAAAGTAAGTGAGCTCATTCTTGTAGACTCAATGCACGAACGCAAAGAAAAAATGACTGAATTAGCAGATGCTTTTGTTATGGCACCAGGAGGAGCTGGTTCTCTTGAAGAATTTTTCGAAATGTATAGCTGGGCACAAATTGGTATACATCAAAAACCAATCGGCATCTTTAATTTAAATGGATTCTTTAATCCGCTTCAAATTTTGATTGATCATATGATTGAAGAAGGTTTTATCGATAAAAAATATAAAGAGTTAGCACCTTTATATGACACTAAAGAGGCTCTAATTGATGGATT
>NZ_KV827232.1:74158-82783 GCF_001836075.1 Staphylococcus sp. HMSC035D11 | reverse complement strand
GATTACTTAATTATAAACCTCTTGGTGTTAGAACCTATGATTGATTAATATTATAAAAAAGATGGGCCAACGAATTCTTTCTGAATTTGTTGGCCCATCCTAGTTTCGGCATCAAATATAGAGACTTTCGTGTTAAGTGTTTCTATATTTGCGTCTAGGACTAGAAATAAATTTGTTTTTTATCGTCACATTTTTAATGTAGTCCATAACTTTTAATATGCTAAAAGCCTCTAGGGTTTCTATTTATCTTCTAGTATTTATTTATTAATATTTATATGTTTAACTTTTTTTGATATCTTACATGTCTTTTAAGTGGATGATATTTACTTAGGTCAGGTAGTTCAAAATAATCAAATAATGACATCCCAATTTTTTCCATTACTTTTCGAGAGGCCAAATTCCCCTCAGCAGTAAGACTAAATACTTCTTCTATGCCTTTTTCTTTTGCATACTCTAAAACAGCCATAGCACCTTCAGTAGCAATACCATTCCCCCATACTTCAGGGATAAGTCGCCATCCAATTTCATATATAGGTAAATTTTCAAAAGGATATTTACTATCTTTTGGTAAGTAGTTTAACCCTATATATCCTAGCCATGCTCCTGTCTCTTTAAGCTCAACAGCAAACAGCCCAATTCCTTTTTCTTTTAAAATATCATCCATTCGTTGCATATCTAATTCTGAACGTCTATAACTTAATAGACTTGGAAAATAGCGTCTTACCTGAGGATTTGCATTCATTTTTTGAAAAGATAATAAATCTTTTTCTTCCCAATCACGCAATCTCAATCTTTCTGTTTCTATATAAACAACCATTTATCCACACTCCATTACCCAAATACAATTATGAAAAAAGTGTGACATGGAGTATATAACCATAACACACTTCGTTTCGTTCATTTTGATTAAAAAATTATTAATTTTTTGAAATATAACTTATTAATTCGATATGTACTGGAATTTCTTTTAACTTATCACGTTGATTTTTAGGTGCTACAAATGTTGCATCGATATAATCATTACGATGATTAAGTTTAAAAGTAGCTACAAAAGTATCACTTTCTGATTCAAAATTTGGCAAGTGTGCTACAACACGTTTAATGTCTCCAGTTGAATGAGTTACTGTACGTCCAGTAATATTTTCAATCTCTTTACCTAATTCTGGAAGTGTAAGGTCACGTCCCTCTAGAATTTGAAAATCATGTTCATGCATAGTTATCTCTCCAATACTATAAATTATGTGCTGAATTTTATTATTATATTTTTAAACTTTATTTTCAAATATATGGATATTATATTCAAAATGTATTTAAATACTATTACCCTTCTTATTCTATCGCCAAACCTGCAGCCTTTTAAAACCGATATTAGTTGTTCTCTGTAGACGAACTAGAGCTTGTATTA
The DNA here is from genome assembly GCF_001836075.1 of Staphylococcus sp. HMSC035D11. Taxonomy (NCBI): domain Bacteria; kingdom Bacillati; phylum Bacillota; class Bacilli; order Caryophanales; family Staphylococcaceae; genus Staphylococcus; species Staphylococcus sp. HMSC035D11. Next base: position 81,378 of record NZ_KV827232.1, on the reverse strand, counting down.
TTACTTGATTGTTCACTATTTGAGTCACTACTTTGTTCTTCAGTACTACTAGAACTTTCATTTGATAAATTCGTTTGACTTGAGTTATCCTTTTTGGATTTTTCAGTTTCTTGTTTAACTGATTCTTTGGCAACAGAACTATCTACTTCTTTTTGTAACTTTTCTCGTTGCGCATTGAGCTTTTCTTTTTGTTTCTCTAGATTATTTTTTTCATTTTTTAAATCTTTATTTTCTTTTTCTAGCTGTTTAATATCATTTTCTAAAGATACTTTTTCTTCACTTTTACCACATGCTGACAATATTAAAGTCGCTAATAGTAAAAGTACAATCCACTTCTTCATATATTTCTCCTTTAAATATATATCAATAACACTTATTTTAACATGAAATGTGGCATGATTCATTTTATTATTTTAAGTCTTTTCGCATTTTAACATGAGTTATATCATATCCTTGTTCACGATTGATATGAATCATTTGTTCATTATTCGCATCCACTGTGCTTTTGATAGAATGTGCATCTTTTTCTATCGCCCATTGTTCTAATGCCAATTTTAAATTAGTAGCTATCCCACTGTTTCGACAATGAGGGTGTGTATATAACATTTCAATCGTTACCACTTTCGTACTCGTTTCAAAATGACCCCAAATGAAAGCAGAAGGTTCTCTAAAATCATGTTTTGACTCAATAACATAAATAATATCTTGGTTCATGTTTAATCTTCTCTCAATCATTTCTTGTCTTAAAGCTATAGAGAGCGTTGTAGCATGATAATTTAATCCACTTTTTTCTAAGTAATATTCATGAATACTTGCAATATTCTCAATTAATTGATCATCAGTAATTGAAAGACTTCTCATTTTATATTCTCCCTATTTATACATTATATTCTTTACATAACTATGATATGATTATTCATATTTAATATATAATAATCAACTTTTAAAACTTTTAAACATTTTTATTTTTAAGGGGATAATAAATGAAATCGACTGCAACATTAGCCCGCGAAAACAACGTGAAATCCATGCGTTTAAATAATACGGATCGAGAAATCTTTGAAAACTATATGACTTATATTAGATCAGATTTACGTGTAAATCCGCATGATAGTGAACTCATGCTCAATCGTATTTTGAAGGAGTTACTTGCCGCAGAAAATGATGGAACTTTAGCTCTTGAATTTTTCGATCATGACCCAAAAGCACACGCTAAAAAACAACTTAAATCCCTACCAAATGAAACATTTAAAAATATTGTTAAATCTATTTTTAGAAATTTTATCTTTTTAATGGGTATATTCTTTTTCTTTAAGGGGTTTATCGGTTTTTTTGTTCCTGATAATCATAATGAAGTATATTTATATACCTTTCCTATTACGCTCATCATTGGTTTAACTATTATATTTCTCTTTATTTTAGTCGTTTTTAAAACTGTTCAATTACAGTGTTTTAATAATTCGCATTGGATTTGGTGGTTTAATTACTGTATTATTGCATTACTAGTAGTAGCACTATTTTATGTATTTTTTATTCCACAGTCATTTTTAGCATATGGACCTAGTATTCAAATTAATAATTGGGCATTTATTATTATTTCTATAATTATTACACCTATTGCTTTCTATATAGAACATCATTTTGTTGATGAAGATTCAAATACTGTGTTATAAAAATATGAAATAAGAGCCTAGAACATTATTCTCAAAAACATAACAACTCTTTGAGCTACATATAAATTAAATAATTATAAAAAAGACCCTTTTTCTATTATTTCAATAGAAAAAGTGGTCTTTTTCATTTGTCGAAGGATTTAAAGTCCCAGACTTTTATTTTCATACATAATCATTTCTTTTAATTATTGTATATTCATAGTTGAGGATGTAAACTTTTGATCTTTAGTGAACAATATTAAAATCATACCAATAAAAATAGATAAGGCAGAAACATAAAAAACGTTTTCTAATCCAACCCAATGACTCATTACGCCACCTAATAAATTTCCACATAATTGTCCTATTACCATTGCATTAGCAAATAAAGTCGACGCATAACCAGGAAAGTCAGGTAGTATATCTTGGAAATAACTAATACCCAGTCCTAATAAAATCGCTAAATAAAATGCTAAAAATACTTGTCCTATCATCATCATATATATATTTTCAAATATACCAATACTAAAATAAAATAGACCACCACTTATGGCTCCTAGTATAAGCAAAGTGCGTGTAGATAATTTGGATGCTAAAATCCCTAATATAACCATAAAAGGCACCTCTAAGCCAGCACATAAACTTGCTAAAGTACCTACATAACCTTCTCGTTCTTTCAAATATTCTGTAACGAATAATGGCATATTCATTGTATACATCCACTGACCAATATGTAGAAGTATAAAAGCAATAAATGGAATAAATAAAGCTTTATCTTTTAACATATTAGGTGCAGTTATTTCAATACTAGCAGTATCTTTAACTTGTTCGTTTATAGTCAGATTTAAATCTTTATAAAAGAATATTTGTAACAACAGTGTAAATAATAAAATGATAACTGTGCCGCCAAATAGCCCTGCGTAGCCCATAAATTGAATGAGATATGCACCAATGAGTGGACCAAATAAAAAGCCAAAAGAGAACATTGATCTTAAGACAGTATTAGCAAATTTTGCATTATTTCTGGATGAAGACGCATTAATAGATTCTCTAGCGGATGCATATAATTGGGGCATTGCAGGTGCGAATAATCCTTGAAATATCGCATATACTATAATAAATAGCCATATATGATGGATGTAAAAATATATAGAAAAACTAAGTGCTCCCATAAATAGTGCACAAATAATAAGTATTTTCCGATTAAGATGATGTGTATCTGAAAATCTAGCAACAATCGCATTTACAGTAAATTGACTGACTGCAGCCAAAGCTAAAAGAACACCAAACTGATTTGTCGACATTCCTAGTTCATTTGTTGCGAATAAAACAAAGTATGGCACTGTAATGGCAATACCCATTCCTAAGAGCATCATATTAATAAGAAATAATTTATAGTTTTTAATATGCAATAGTGCTGAAAACATATATTATACCTCTATTCTTCTTTTAAATTGCAATATTGATTAACTATTATTTAGTAAAATTAAGCATTAAAGAAACAAAAGCATCAACTTGTGGTAGTTGCAATATACTACTATCATAACTCATATACGTTGAGCGGATTAACGGAAGACCATCAATGTTGACTTTTTCAAATTCAAATACGTGATGATCAATATTCTTCATCATTATTTCTGGAAGAATAGTTACTCCTACACCACTTATTAGCATTTCTTTACATGTTGCCACTTGATCTACTGTAATGGTAGCATGATAATCTTGTCCAAATTTTTCACTATACCAATGATTAATTTGATTGATATATATTGGATCTGCTTGAAATTCAATAAATGGTAACTTTGACACATCTTCATGACGTTCTTTTGGATAAATAAAATAATGTTCATCATCAAATAAATGGATATTTTTTAAATTCATTACTTTATTCCCTCTGGTAATTAAAAGGTGATAATCTCTATGATTAGATCTAATTTGCTCTGTTGAACCCACTTGAACTTGTATTTCTACATTAGGAAATTGTGTATTATACAAACTCAATACACGGGGCAATATTGTTTGTCCAATTAAAGATGAACATCCTATAGATATGGTTCCATTTACTTCCCCTATATGTGCTTGTATTTTATCGAAAAACATTTTTTCTCGATTCAACATATCACGTGCATGTTCGATAATCATTGCACCTTCTGTAGTAGTAATTAATTGTTTTTTAGTACGAATAAATATTTCTACTCCAAACGCATGTTCAATTGCTTTTAAGCGTTGCGTGACTGCTGGTTGTGATATATATAAAATTTCAGCAGCTTTTCTTAACGTTTTCGTCTCATCTAATGTAATTAGTAATTGATAATCTTCAATTTTCATAGCTTCCCCCTTATGTTTATCCACGAATACGGCTATGATGGTAAATAAAATTGATACTATTTCATTATTGTTTTAGTATTAAAGAAATATAATTACGCTTTCTTATGCTTATTTAATTTACCTATCATCTTTTTATAACAATGCATAATTCGATGATGTATCTCTGCAAAATTGTCCTCAATCTCAATCATCAATTGATGAGCGATAATATAGGCTTCATGGTATTGTTTCTTCGTAATTTGTCCATTTTTCAAAGCTAGTTCTAAATCATGTTCATCTACTAACTCATATTCACCAGTGGATGGTAAAACCAACACATCTAAAAATAAATCTAATGTTCTCGCGTTCCCTTTTTGAGTAATATTTTTAATGTTAATATCAAAATAGTACTCTAATGGATTCCCCTTATCATCAAACATTGCAGTAATACTATAGCGTTTTTTTTCTGGCAAAATTTGTAGCCATTTATAGTTATTATCTACTACAACTACATTTTGATCGACCACCGTCACCTCTAAAGGCTCACGCACCTTTTTCATCGTGACCAAGCCAATAATACCTTTAAACCTATTATTATTTACCTTAACTTCTATGTAATCACGTTCAATTAGGCGACGCCAGTGACGTTTATCTATGTATTTAATTTTCATAAAGCCACCAACTCCTTGTCATTATTATATTAAACTAAGTAAACCATGTCATCTTATGCCATGCTTTATTACTTTTAGCATATAAATTTATTAATTTTTCAATTTCATTTTACTACAACTATTAAATTTTTAGGTAAAATTGACAAAAACACTAAGATTTGATAGTTTTATTCTATATTATCTGAAAATTCTAAATAAAAGGAGCGTTTTATATATGACAGTTAGACCTTTTCGAGCAGATCACGTGGGAAGTTTATTACGTCCTAAACGCCTAAAAGAAGCGAGATTTAAGTTTAATAATAACGAATTATCTTTAGAAGAATTAACACGTATTGAAGATGAAGAAATCGAACGTATTATTGAAAAACAAATTGAGATTGGTTTACATAGCATTACAGATGGAGAATTTCGTAGAAGTTGGTGGCACTTTGATTTTCTAGAGAATATTAATGGCGTATAAGGATATACTCCTGACCACGGATTAGAATTTGAAGGTGTAGAAACACGTGCACATAATGTGAGAATTGTGGACAAAGTATCATTTAATTCAAATCATCCACACTTTGAACACTTTAAGTTTTTATATAAAAAAGTGGCTGGTCGCGCAACTGCTAAAGTATCAATACCTAGTCCAAATCAATTATTCCACCCTAATATTTTAAATGAAACGATTTACCCTAATATAGAAGATTTTGCAAATGATATTGCCAAAGTTTATCATGAAACGCTACAAGCATTTTATGACTTAGGAGCGCGCTATATTCAATTAGATGACGTATACTGGGCTGGTTTAACTGACGGTACTCAAAAAGTGAGAGGTCGTCAACGTTCTGAAGATGAAAAACTAAAAGCACGTGATTTGGCCTATAAAGTGATTAATAAAGCGATCGAAGGACTGCCAAATGATTTAATTCTGACTACTCATATTTGTCGTGGTAACTATAAATCAACTTGGGCAATTTCTGGAGGATATGAAGCCATCGCCCCTTACCTATTTAAAGAAAATTTAAATGGTTTCTTTTTAGAGTATGATGATGAACGTTCAGGTGATTTCGAACCGCTTCGTTTCTTTAATGACAATGCTTATGCAGTTTTAGGACTTATCACCTCTAAAACAGGTGAATTGGAAAATAAAGACACAATTAAAAAAAGAATTAAAGAAGCAGAACAATATGTAAATATTGACCATATCTGTATTAGTCCACAATGTGGTTTTGCTTCTACAGAAGAAGGGAATGCTCTAACTGAACAAGAGCAATGGAACAAATTAGCTTATGTTGTAGAATTAGCTAATGAACTTTTTGGTACTGCTGAATAGAAGCATGTCAGCAATGGTGTCCTCTATCTCTTTTTAAAAAAGACACTTCATTCATGTAGTTATACTTAACTAGATGAATGAAGTGTCTAATTATTAATACTCAATGTTTTTCAATGCATATTTTTGAATCATTCGGCGATATTGTGGATATACTTCTATCAACTCATCTTGTGTGAATAATTCAAAATACTTAAATTCAAATGCAGGTTGACACATACAGCCTACTAAACTATAACCTTCCGAATGAGGTACACTCGAAGCAAAAATGGTTCCTTTGGGAACAACATATTGTAGCACTTCTCCATGGTCTACATTTGGACCTAACAAGACACTACGATACTGGCCATCTTCAGTTAACATATGTATCTCTAGTGATACACCAGCATGATAATACCATACTTCATCAGCATCTATACGATGAAAATGCGAGATATCATCTGCTTTTAATAAGAAAAGTATACTACTAAAAGATGCCCTTTCTTCTTTCTTTATACCCTCTGGTCGAATAGTTTCTTTATAATATCCACCTTCTGGATGAGATTCCAAGTCTAACGATTGTATCCAAAACGAAGCCGTGTATTTCATTATTTTAAGTCCACATTATGGAAAACATTTTGAACATCTTCTAAATCTTCAAGTGCATCAATAAGTTTTTCAAGTGTTGCTTGATCATCTGCTGAAAGTTCAATGTCAGTCTGAGGTAACATTTCAAACTCTGCAATTTTAAAGTCTTCTACACCTGATTGACGTAGTGCATCTTGTACTTGTGCAAATTGATCAGGTTCTGCATACACAATCGTCAAGCCATCTTCTTCAATAACGTCTCTTACATCTACATCTTGTTCCATCAATGTTTCTAGGACGTCATCGGCAGATTTCCCTTCGATACCAAACGTTGCAGTATGGTCAAACATATAAGCTACTGAACCAGATACACCCATATTACCACCATTTTTTCCAAATGCTGCTCTAACATCTGATGCTGTACGATTCACGTTATTAGTTAAGGCATCTACAATAATCATGGAGCCACTTGGACCAAATCCTTCATAACGTAGATGGTCATAATTTTCATCTCCACCACCTTTAGCTTTATCAATGGCTCTATCTATAATATGATTTGGAACAGAATATGTTTTTGCTCTTTCTAGCACAAGTCTTAATGCTTGATTTGATTCAGGATCTGGCTCCCCTGATTTAGCCGCTACATAAATTTCTTTACCAAATTTTGCATATATTCTACTAGTATTTTTATCTTTTTGGGCTTTTTTT